>CANHWG010000014.1 GCA_947464335.1 Flavobacteriaceae bacterium | reverse complement strand
TGAATCGTTCCCTTTTGGCAAATTGTTGTCTGTTTCCTTCTGTTGACCTCTAGCCAAAAAGGAAAATAAGCATATAAAAAGTATCCAATATTTGTTTCTGTCTATCATCTATCAGTTTATTATCTAATTTTCTTTTTCATTAAACAAATTCATCTTTTTTACCCATTTCGTTTTTCTTTCCAATAAGAAAACATCCAAGAACAATACGAAAAAACCAAATCCTAAAAACCATTGAAATTGCGATTTAAAATCGGCCATTTGGGTACTTTCGAATTCAGTTTTTTGAATATTGTCAAGTGCATTTTTAACATAATCTAAAACCGCTTTGGTCGAATTACCATCAATATAACCACCATTAGCACTTTTGGCAATTGTTTTCAATACCTCTGCATTGCGTTTGGTTATAACCACTTCGCCTTCTTGGTCTCTTTGAAAACTTTCTACAACTCCATTTCTTTTCAACGGTATGGTTCCGCCTTTTTCTGTTCCAACGCCAATAGTCATTATTTTTAATCCGACTTTTTTGGCTTCTTCAGCGGCATCCTGTGCGCTATCTGAATGATCTTCACCATCGGTAATTATGATTAGAAGTTTATTAGTTTTATCTTTTTTATCTACAAAAGTCAAAGCCAAATTAATTGCCTGATCAATTGATGTTCCTTGTGCCGAAATCATTCCGGGGTTCATGCTTTGTAAAAACATTTTGGCAACACCATAATCTGTTGTAATTGGCAACACCGGAAAAGCACTTCCTGAATAAGCAACAATACCAATTCGGTCATTCCCTAAATTATTGATGATTTGAGAAACCAATTGCTTACTTTTTTCTAATCGGTTTGGAGCTACATCTTCTGCCAACATACTTTTTGAAACGTCTACAGCAAAAATAATGTCTATGCCTTCGCGTTTTACGGTTTCCATTTTCGTCCCAATTTTTGGGTTTACCAATCCGATGATTAAAAACACCACTCCAAGTAAAACCAGTATTACTTTTAACGCCGGTTTGAAAACCGATTTTTCGGGACTCAACTTTTTGATTAAATCCAAATCGCCAAACTCGCGTTGTTTCTTCCTTTTCCAGAATTGAATATACAAGAAAAGCATTGCCATTATTGGAATGACAATCAAGAAATACAAATACCCTTTTTCTTCTAACTCGTACATATTTTTTCTTTATGTCATTTCGCCGCTGGAGCAATCTCAAAAAATGGAGTTTCCTCTACTGTGCTCGGAATGACAGTTTATCTATATAAAACTTCTATAAATTGTGTTTCGCAAACCAAATTCTAACATAATCAAGATTAAAGCAATCCAAACAAAAGCTCTGTATTTTTCATCATAATCATAAAACTTTAGTTCTTCTATTTCAGTTGTTTCAAGTTTGTTGATTTCGTTATAAATAGCTTCTAGTTTGCTATTGCTACTCGCTCTAAAATATTTTCCTCCCGTATTTTTTGCAATAGTTTGTAATAAATTCACATCGATTTCTACCGGCATCATACGAAACAAAAATCCACCATTGGGCGCATAAGCATATGGAAACATAGCGTTTCCATTGGTTCCAATACCGATGGTATATACTTTAATTCCGTATTCTTTTGCAATTTGAGAACCTGTTTCGGGTTCAATAAATCCGGCATTATTAACTCCATCCGTCAAAAGAATAATGACTTTGCTTTTTGCTTTACTGTCTTTTAATCGATTCACCGCCGTGGTTAAACCCATTCCGATTCCGGTTCCATCTTGCAAAACATTGTCATATTTTATACTTTGAATGGCTTGTTGAACGATGGCTTTATCACTTGTTACCGGAGTTTTGGTATACGCTTCTGCGGCATAAACTACTATTCCAATTCGGTCGTTTGGTCGTCCCTCCACAAAATTTTCAGCTACTTTTTTCAACGCTTCCATTCGGTTAGGTTTTAAATCTTTGGCCAACATACTTCCCGAAACGTCAATAGCCATCACAATATCAATTCCCTTGGTTGATTTGGTTTGACTACTAATATCAACTTTTCGTGGTCGTGCCATGGCAATAATTAAAAAACTTAATGCCAACAAGCGCAACACAAATAGGAACGGTTTTAATTTAGCTAACAATGATTTTTGTGATTTAAACCCTTTTACCGAACTTATATTCAAGGTAGCTGATTGTTGTTTTCTTTTCCAAATTTGCCACAAAACTGCCGCTGGAAGTACTAAAAACAACCAGAAAAATTCAGGATTTAAAAAGCTTACTTCTTTCATTCTTGAGCTGTTTGTAATTCAACCGAGTTCAACATTCTTTCTGCAATTTGTTGTCCGTATTTATCTTCTTCGCGATGCATTACGAGTATGGTTTGAAGACCACCATTCTGACTAAAAAGTAATAATTCATAGTACATTTTGGTAGATTTTCCTTTAACTGTATTTAGAACCGTCATAGTACCGTATGCTTTTTTACCAGCGATTCCCTTTTGTGTATCAAAATCTTCTGTCTTCACAATAATATTTTGAGCACCTTGAGCTTCCATTACATTTAGATAACCTTCAGCAGTTTTGTCTAAATCTATTTGCGTTTCTTGTTTGTAAGTAACCGTTGAAACTGTAATATAAAAATCTTCTAATATACTTCCGTAGCCAAATGTTTGCATTTCCTTTATCAGCGCCATTGCGTCTTTAGGAAGTGTTTTTGTGGCATCAATTCGTTTCAAAACTTTGGGCGTTTCAACGCGAACGCCAGGGTTTCCATATTCGCTATAAATCCATTTTCCTTCTACTAAATCTTTGGTTGGATGACCAAGGAAATTATCTTTTACATAATCAAATCCTTTGAAATAAATTAGCCCTAAAACAAAAAGCATTACCATTCCCAGCAAGATTCCGATGGTAGTTATTATGCGAACACGTTTTTGTTTTTTTAATTTTTGTAAACGAGCCAATTCTTTTTGTTGTTCGTTCCATTGGGTTAACTCATCGTTTTCTTCTACAATTTCTGGAATCGATTTATGAATGGTAACAATTGAATTTGAAATTCTTTTTTTGTCTTCTTCTATTTCAAAATCTAGAGGTTTAATTTTGGCAAACTTAACCAAATCGGCCTGCTTCAATACTTTTTCTAGATTTTCAACTGTCTCATTAGATAGTTTTAACTTTTTTTGTTTGGCTGCTTTACGTAAACCTTCAATGAGTTCAGAAGTAGTACTTTCCATGGCTGGAATATGAATTTCTTCCTCAATATAATTTCGAGCGATATCAGTCAGCTCTGAATAATAATCTTTGATTTCTCCTTTTTGCCAAAGCCCTTTTGTTTCTAATTGTTGTAATAAAGTAGTTGCTTTTTCTATAGGTGATTTAAAAACAATTACTTCGGCTTTTGGTTCTCGTTGTCTTTTTTTGATGAATTTGTAGAGGAAGAAACCAGCCGTTGCGATTGCTAAAAATAGTAAAACATAAATCCACCAAGTTCCAATCGGACTATCGACTTGTGCAATATCTTTGATGTCATACATCTTTTGTTTAAGCGTATCGACTTTAATAGTGTTAACTTCTACTTTGATACTATCTGAAAAAACAGGTTTGCCATTAATCAAAACAGGAATTTTTGGAATGACATATTGCCCGCTATCGAATTGTGTTAAACCGTATTTTTTGATTAATTCATAACGAGCACCATTTTTAACCGTATCTATTTTATAGGATTGAATTACTTCTAAAGCACCGAAATTCCTAGGTTCAGGAAATTTTACTTTCGATAAAGTATCAACCTCTGTTGTTAACGTTAATTGAAATTCAGCCCCAATTTTGTTTTTGGTGGTATCAATAGACGTCTTTACTTTTTGGGCAAAAAGCGAAGTCGATATCAGGAAAAATAATATATATAGTTTAAACTTCATTTTATTGTTGATTGAAGATTAACGATTTTTGATTTCAGAATTTGTTTTAGCTGTTTTAATGCTTGAAACAAAGATTGATATAAGTTCGTTGACTTCTATTTTTAATTTGTTGATTAATTCTGTGTTGGATGTTAGATTTGCTCTTTCAATAATTTTCAAACAATTAAAAGTTTCTCTTAATTCTTTTAGGCAAATACCCATTTTGTGAATAAAATCTTTTTTGCTTTCTGCGCTTTGTGCTTCACCATAATTTAAAGCAGGTGAAGTTGATGAACGAACAATTTGTCCAACCAAATGATTCCCGGCATATGATTTATCAACATGATTTGTAAATAAAATTATGTTGGCGGCAAAATCAATCAATCGTTCTTCTAATTTAAATTTGTCCATTTCAATCCTAATCAATCTGTAATCTTAAATCGTTAATCATCATTCTTAAATCCTTATCTCGATTTAAAATAACCCAATAATTTGGTAACATAACTTTCGTCTACACGCGTATTAACGGTGCCTGAACCACATTTTAAAAATATATCTTTGAAATAATTTACTTTGTCTTGATACTCTTTTTCGTAGCTCAATCGCGCTTTTTTAGAACTCGTATTAACTACTAAAATTTCTCCAGTTTCAGCATCTTCCATGGTTACCATTCCAATATTTGGCATCTTTTCTTCCCGAATATCATACACACGAACTCCAGTGATATCATGCTTTTTACCTGCTATTTTTAAGGTTTTCTCATAATCATCATCTACCATAAAATCAGAAATCACAAAGACAATTGCTTTCTTTTTTTGTGTTGACGATAAGAATTTTAATGCCTGTGAGAAATCGGTTTTCTTGCTTTTAGGTTGAAATTCGATAAGCTCTCTAATTATTCTCAAAACATGCGATTTCCCTTTTTTGGGCGGAATGTATAACTCGATTTGATCGGAGAATAATATCAACCCGATTTTATCATTATTTTGTGTTGCTGAAAACGCCATTGTAGCTGCAATTTCAGTAACAATTTCACTTTTCAGTTGGTTTTTGGTTCCAAAACTTTCCGAACCCGAAATGTCTACCATCAACATCATGGTGAGTTCGCGTTCTTCTTCAAAAACTTTGACATACGGTTCGTTATAACGCGCAGTAACGTTCCAATCAATCGCACGGATATCGTCTCCAAATTGGTATTGACGTACTTCGGAAAAAGTCATTCCTCTACCTTTAAAAGACGTATGGTATTCGCCCGAGAAGATATGATCGCTCAACCTTCGGGTTTTGATTTCAATTTTACGAACTTTTTTGAGTAAGTCTTTTGTTTCCATTTTTAGAGGCAATAGGCAATAGGCAATAGTCAGAAGTTTTACAGATGGCTTTTGCCTAATTACTTTTAAGGAACTTCGATCTCGTTTACGATTTTGTTGATGATGTCAACCGAAGTGATATTTTCGGCTTCCGCTTCATAAGTAACGCCAATTCTGTGACGCAACACATCGTGAACTACCGCACGAACATCTTCCGGAATGACGTAACCACGACGCTTGATGAATGCATAACATTTGGCAGCAGTAGCTAAATTGATGCTTCCACGTGGCGAAGCCCCAAATCCAATCAGTGGTTTCAAACTTTCTAATTTGTATTTTTCAGGGTAACGGGTAGCAAATACAATATCTAAGATATATTTTTCAATTTTTTCATCCATATAAACCTCGCGAACCGCTTCTTGTGCTTTCAGAATTTGGTCTACCGACACTACTTGGTTTACTTTTTCATAGCCACCTTTTAAATTTTGACGAATGACCATTCGTTCTTCATCCATTTTAGGATAATCGATAACGGTTTTTAGCATAAAACGATCTACTTGGGCTTCAGGCAACGGATAAGTTCCTTCTTGTTCGATTGGATTTTGAGTTGCTAAAACTAAAAAAGGTCTTTCTAATTTAAACGTGGTGTCACCAATAGTAACTTGTTTCTCTTGCATGGCTTCAAGCAACGCTGATTGTACTTTGGCAGGCGCACGATTTATCTCATCGGCAAGAACAAAATTGGCGAATATTGGTCCTTTTTTGATAGAGAATTCGTTGGCTTTAATGTTGTAAATCATTGTTCCTACTACGTCTGCAGGCAATAAATCTGGTGTAAACTGGATACGGCTAAAGCTTCCGTGAACGGCTTGAGACAAGGTGTTTATGGCTAATGTTTTTGCCAAACCGGGTACACCTTCTAAAAGGATATGTCCTTGCCCTAAAAGTCCAATTAACAATCGTTCTACCATGTGCTTTTGACCCACTATGACTTTGTTCATTTCCATAGTCAATAAATCAATAAAAGCGCTTTCTCTTTCTATTTTTTCATTAATCGCTCTAATGTCTAATGCAGTACTAGTTTCTTCCATAGTTACTCTATTTATTCTAATATATAACAGTTATAATTTTAACATTTCAAAAGTGAAAATTTAATCCCGTAACAGATGTTAACAATGCGTTAAAACTTTATAAATGAACCCTAATTTAAGGATGATTTATGATTTTCTTTTTATAATTTTAAGACCTAATCCGTTTTCGAAATTTTTAGGTGTCAAAAATATAAAATTTTAGAAATCGTAAAAGAATACACTTAATTAATCTCGCAAAAATGAAAACAAAATTATCACCTATTATAGCCGGAACAATGAATTGGGGAATTTGGGATAAAAACCTCTCTAAATCAGAAATGGAACATCTGATAAACATTTGTATCGAAAATAAAATTACCACTTTTGATCATGCCGATATCTATGGAAATTATACAACCGAAGCCGATTTTGGGAAAGCGTTTAAGCAAAGTACCGTTGACCGAAATACTATTCAGTTGATTTCAAAATGTGGAATACAAAATATAAATGCAAGAAATAACACGATTAAGCATTATGATTATTCAAAAGAGTATATCATTTGGTCAGTTGAAAACTCACTTAAAAATCTGCAAACGGATTATTTGGATGTATTGTTATTGCATCGCCCAAGTCCGTTGATGGTTGCAGATGAGATTGCGGAAGCCATTGATCAACTAAAAAAAGAAGGTAAAATTATTGATTTTGGAGTGTCAAACTTTACGGCATCGCAAACAGAATTATTGCGTCAAAAAACAGAAATAAATTATAATCAAGTGCAGTTTTCAGCAACGCATTATGAAGCGATGCTCGATGGTAGTTTTGATTATATGCAGCAACATAACATTATACCCATGTCATGGAATCCGCTGGGAACTGTTTTTAGAGAAGATATTGAGCAAACGAGAAGACTAAAAAAGCTATTGGTACAATTGGTAGATAAATATCATTTAGGTTCAGATACCCTATTACTTTCATGGATTTTAAAGCATCCGGCAAAGGTGATTCCTGTTGCAGGAACAGTAAATATTGCCCGAATTCAGGCTTTAATGAAAGCCGTTGAATTGGATTTAGACCAACTAGATTGGTTTGCCATTTGGACTGAAAGTATGGGGAATAAGGTTCCATAAAAATAGTATTCAGTGTTCAGTAATTAGTTAGCAGTAACTGAACACTATACACTGACCACTTTATGATAAACAAACGACTTCTCATAAAAAACCTACTCGCTCACAATGATGAGTGTAGTTTTTATGATAAGAAGCGTCAGTTAAATTTACACACCAAAGAAGGGAAAGCCAAATTTTTAAAACACATTTGCGCCTTGTCTAATTCAAATCCTTCCAATAATTCCTATATCGTAGTTGGTGTAGAAGATGAAAATAACGAAATTACTGGGGATGATTTTTTTGATGATAGCCGCATTCAAAATTTAGTAAATGCCTATTTAGAAAACCCTCCTAAAATTCAATATGAAAACGTACCATTTCCCAATCTACCTAAAGACAGAGTTGTTGGCTTGGTTACGATTAAGCCTAAACACAAAACGTCAAGTTTTAAGAAAAACATTCATACCATTTTGTCGAATACGGTTTTTGTAAGAGTTGGAAGCAATTCGATGCCAACGGAAGATAAAATTCCTTATTCAAAGCTTAATATAGAAACGGTAATTAGCATTGAAAACAGTTCGCGTAATAGTATTGCCTATACGCTTGATGGGGTAATGGACTTTATGATTGAGCGTCATGGTGACATGATATCTCAGTATAAAGTTTTTAAAGAATTATTTGTTATTTGCTGGGCAGGAAATCCTAAAAAAATAAGAGATATAACGTATCTTTCACGAGTAGATATTGAATTAATAAACGAACAGGTAAAGCTATTTTACTCAGCACTTGACGTGGTTTCTGTTGAATTTGATGAAAAAAGTTTTACCATCATAGAATATGTGCCTTTGGGATTGAATGATAAAACAAGTTTTTACCCATTAGAACAGCAAAAAATTTCTTTTTTTGACAATGGCTATTATAAAATAGAAAGCCAAATGCTTTTTGAACCACCAGCATTCAATAAAAAAATGCTGCATCATATTTATAATTCGAATCTTTCCTTACTAGATAAGTTAAATAAAGGGATTACAATTTCAGAGAGAGAAACTAAAGATTTGGAGAATCTTCCTTCTACTTTAATGATTTGTTATTTGAATGGATTTACGGAGGCCAAACAAAAATTAATTGAAGCCAAACCGCTTTTAAAAGCACAAAAAAGCACAACCGTTTATCTTAGTTTTAAAGAAGCGATGCGCATTTTAAGAAAAATGAAATACAACAATAAGAATGAGTAAAATTTTAGTCATAGGTGACATCCACGGCGGGTTAAGGGCATTGCATCAAGTGTTAGATAGAGCTAAAGTTACTCAAAAAGACACTTTGATTTTCCTTGGAGATTTTGTAGATGGCTGGAGCGAGTCGCCACAGGTATTAGATTTTTTGATAGATTTAAATAAAAGAAATAAGTGCATTTTCATTAAAGGAAATCATGATGAGTTGTTATTAGAATGGCTAGAAAATAGTCAAGATAATTTACAATGGTACCAACATGGCGGAGAGGCAACGGTTATGGCTTATTCAAATGTAGATTTTGAAACGAAGCAAAAGCACATCCTCTTTCTTAAAAACTTACAAAATTATTACCTCGATGAACAGAATCGATTATTCATTCATGCAGGGTTTACCAACATGAATGGAATTGGGTATGAATATTTACCAAAACTTTTTTATTGGGACAGAACACTATGGGAAACCGCTTTATCTTTGGATGAATCCATTTCAAAAGATAGTTTATATTACCCAAGAAGGTTCACACTATATAAAGAAATTTATATAGGTCACACACCCGTAACCCGAATAGGAGAAACAATTCCAATTCAAAAAGCTTGTGTATGGAATGTAGATACTGGTGCCGCATTTAAAGGACCGCTAACTATTATGGATGTTGATACTAAAGAATATTGGCAAAGTGAACCATTAAATGAATTGTATTTTAATGAAAAAGGAAGAAATTGAGATTATTAGTTACTTTTGTCTAGTTAAACAATAAATATACTTGTAAATGAAAAAATTAATAACTGCAGCCGCGATTTTAGTGATAACGTTGTCTTATGCTCAAGCGTACAAAGGGAAAGGCGATAGTAAAGCTCAAGTTGGTATGAATATTCAAGATAACGGAACTGGAATAAATATTTCGGCAGATTTTGGAATAGGTGAAAACATGTCTTATGGTTTAGTTGCTTCCTATTTGCTTTCAGTTGATGAAGTTCTAGGAGACAAACCTAATTTTGACGACAGAGCTGATTTAAAAGTTCGTTTCAATGCCAATTTAGGAAATGTTTTTAAATTGGATAAAGCCATGGATATTTATCCAGGATTAAATTTAGGAACCAGAAATTTTGGTGCTCATTTAGGGTTTAGATACTTCTTTACAGAGGGTTTTGGTATTTATACTGAAGCGGGAGTGCCATTAGCGAGATACGATTCTAATGTTCAAGGATTTGATGAATATAATAATCAATTTGTATTTCAGATTGGCGCCTCATTTAACTTATAAGAAATGAGTGTTATCGACCAAAGATTAAACGAAAGAAGTGGTTCTAAATGTGAATTGTGTGATTCAACCGAAGACTTAAGAATCCATTTAACCAAAGAAGAAGCCATATCACTTGATAATTCTGTTTTGGTTTGTTCAGTTTGCAAAAACCAAATAGAAAATACAACCACAACTGATCCAAATCATTGGAGATGTCTCAGCGATAGTATGTGGAATGAAAATAAGCCTGTGCAAGTTGTTGCATGGCGCATGCTAAACAGATTGAGAGCGGAGGGTTGGCCACAAGATTTGCTCGATATGATGTATCTCGATGAAGAAACTTTAGTTTGGGCAGGTGCCACTGGTGAAGGGGAAGACGAAGATGGTAAAATTGTGCACAAAGACGGCAATGGCAATATTCTCAAAGATGGCGATTCGGTGGTATTAATTAAAGATTTGGATGTAAAAGGTGCCAACTTCACTGCAAAACGTGGTGCAGCCGTTCACAACATCAAATTAGTTTGGGACAATGCCGATCAAATTGAAGGCAGAGTCGAAGGACAACATATTGTTATTTTGACGCAGTATGTGAAGAAGACAAAGTAAATACAAAAAGCAAAAAAACGTTCCGATTTCGGAACGTTTTTATTTATGATTAATTGGACTGTAAATTCACTGTTAATGACTGTGGAATAACATGGCATTCATCTCGTGTTAATACAATTGGCGCTGAGGTATACGTTTGATAGCCCGCTTTAGTAACTGTTACAACATAGGTTCCGGCTCTTTCTCCGGCTCCGACAAATGCATACTCTGAGCTAGGAACTAATTCAAGTATTTCTTGATACGTTCCATCAACTGCTTTTACCTCAATATCTTGAAATATTGGGTTTCCTGTTACAGCATCAAGAACAATAACATTTAATCCATATACAAATTGATCTGTACAAAAAATCCGATCATCATTATCTTCACATGATGACGTAAAGAACAACGTTGAGAACAATAAAAATAAGAATAGTTTCTTCATAGTTTTTAGTTTTGTTTTTTTCTAGATTGTAAAACCTTCACAAAGTTGCGTAAAAAAGCCGACTCCATTGAATCGGCTCGATTTTTTATTAAATCTAATTTTTACAAATCAAATTTAATTCCTTGCGCCAATGGCAAACTTGTCGTATAATTGATCGTATTGGTTTGTCTTCTCATATACACTTTCCAGGCGTCAGAACCCGATTCTCTTCCACCACCGGTTTCTTTTTCGCCACCAAAAGCACCACCAATCTCAGCACCCGAAGTACCGATGTTAACGTTAGCAATGCCACAATCGGAACCAGCTACCGAAAGGAAAGCTTCTGCTTCGCGCAAATTGTTGGTCATAATTGCAGATGATAAACCTTGAGCTACACCATTTTGAATAGCAATGGCATCATGAACATCACCTGTATATTTGAGTAAGTATAAAACGGGAGCAAAAGTTTCGTGTTGCACAATTTCAAAAGAATTATCGGCTTCAGCAATGGCTGGTTTTACATAGCAACCACTTTCGTAACCCACACCATTCAGCACGCCACCTTCAACCAATATTTTTCCTCCTTCGGCAACCACTTTTGACAGGGCATTGTTATACATTTCTACGGCATGCGTATCGATAAGTGGTCCAACATGGTTATTTTGGTCTAATGGATTTCCGATGCGCAATTGGCCATAAGCACCAACGATGGCATCTTTTACTTTATCATAAATACTTTCGTGGATGATTAATCTTCGTGTAGAAGTGCAACGTTGTCCTGCAGTTCCTACCGCTCCAAAAACGGCACCGATTACCGTCATTTTAATATCAGCATCAGGAGTTACAATAATGGCATTGTTACCGCCTAACTCTAATAACGATTTTCCTAAACGTGCCGCACAAGCTTGCGCTACGATTTTTCCCATTCGAGTTGAACCGGTTGCCGAAACAAGCGGAATTCTTTTGTCGTGCGTCATCAATTCACCTACTTTATAGTCGCCATTGATTAAACAAGAAATTCCTTCCGGAAGGTTGTTTTCTTTCAAAACTTCGGCAATAATATTTTGACATGCGATGCCACATAAAGGTGTCTTTTCGGATGGTTTCCAAACGCAAACATCACCACAAATCCAAGCTAAAGCCGTATTCCAAGCCCAAACAGCTACCGGAAAGTTGAAGGCAGAAATGATTCCGACTATTCCAAGCGGATGGTATTGTTCGTACATACGGTGTCCTGGACGTTCCGAGTGCATGGTTAATCCGTGCAATTGACGAGATAATCCAACGGCAAAATCGCAGATGTCAATCATTTCTTGAACTTCACCATAACCTTCTTGTAATGATTTTCCCATTTCATAGGAAACTAATTTCCCGAGTGCTTCTTTATTTTTACGCAATTTTTCTCCAAACTGACGTACAATTTCACCACGTTGAGGAGCTGGCATGAGTTTGAACGTTTTGAAAGCTTCGGTTGCGGATTGCATTGCTTTTTCATAATCGGCAGCAGTTGATGCTTTTACTTTTCCGATTAATTGACCATCTACGGGTGAGTATGATTCGAAAATTTCTCCGTTAGAAAACCAATTGTTTCCAGTTGAGGTTCCTTCGTTAATAGCTTTTACTCCAAGAATTTGAAGAGCTTCGGTCATGCCGAATTGTTGCGCAATTGTTGACATTGTTTTATATAAGTTTATTAGTTTGTAAAATTCATGACAGCAAAAGTAAATCTTTATTTTGAATTTTAGCCCAGATGGCAACGGCATCCTTTTTATTGTTTGAGAAATTGCCCTTCGACAGGCTCAGGGTGTCAAAACAATAAAAAGATATAGTGGACAGCTGGAATGGCTCCTGATTATTTTGCCGTAAATCTGGGGTCTGCTTCCATTATAGTTCCACATTTTTTGCAGGTTCTTAAATGTTCAGAATTGTAGAAATGTTCGAAATGATGTAAGAAATCTTTTTCGATATCGGTTAGTGGAAAATAGACATCATACAGTTTGTGGTTGCAATTGTCACAAAACCAAAGTAAGCCATCTTTGGCATCAGAGCCAACGCGTTTTCTTTCGATTACTAATCCGATAGAACCTTCGCTTCTGTTAGGAGAATGTGGGGTTTTTGCCGGATGCAAGTACATATCACCCGCCGAAAGTTTCATGGCTTTTCGCTCACCATTATCCTGAACATATACTATAATTTCGCCTTCGAGTTGGTAAAACAATTCCTCGGTTTCGTTGTAGTGATAGTCTTTACGGGCGTTTGGGCCAGCTACAATCATTACGATATAATCTTCAGAATCTATATATATATTTTTATTGCCAACAGGTGGTTTTAACAAATGACGATTTTCGTTTATCCATTTGTTGAGATTGAATGGTTTTGGTATGGCCATGCGTAAATTTTTTAGGTAAAGTTACAAATAAAAAAATCCCGAAAAATCGGGATTTTAAAGTTATTTTACTTCTTTAATCAAATAAATGTAAGCGGGAAAGTGGTCACTATAGCCAATTTCATTGGTGCCATGCCTTAAGGGATAACCTTTATATTGCCCAATGCTTGTAATCATAAAGGGTTTATTATAAATACCCGCTTTCCAGTATCTAAAAGAGGATGTATCTTTTCGAATAAACGCTTCAGATACCATAATTTGATCGAAAATATCTCCCGCATCACGATAGAAAAGCGTTGCGTTTCCTTTGTAGAACATTTCCTCGAAAGGATTATATATTCCAAATGGTTTAACTTCTTCTTTTTTGCGTTTGGCCCCAATACCTTCTTTGACACTTTTGTTATAGGTACCATCATTCAAATCCCCCATAGTCATAATTTTTGCATCGGGATTGATTTTGAAGATGGAGTCCATTATTTTTCGGTTTAATCTACCGGCAGCTTCTCGGAAAGGAGAGCTTTTTTTCTCACCACCAGAACGTGAAGGCCAGTGGTTAACTATAATGTTTATTTCTTCACCATCGAGAAACCCAGTCACTAAAAGTTGGTCACGAGTGAACACTCGATCTAAATCTTTATCAATTTCAGATTTATCATCGGAGGCATCATCCTTGTCGTTTTTTTCTTTAGCAGAAGTGTTCAATTGATTTTTGTAAATTAACAAAGGAATATTTTTATAACTCGTGGGTTTAAAGTGTTTTTTTTGATATAAAAAAGCGACGTCAATTCCCCTTTTGTCGGGAGATTCGAAGTGAACGATTCCGTAATCTTTATTAATTAACAATGGTTCTTTAACTAGATCTTCGAGAACGCCTCGATTTTCAATTTCGCAACCGCCAATTAAAGTTGGAGAATTATTAGGGTTGTCTGTAGTTCCGATTTCGGATAAAACCTTAGCTAAATTGTGTAATTTTTGTTTGTATTTATTAGAAGTCCAGTTTTGAGCTCCATCAGGCAGCCATTCTTCATCATTGTTTGTCCCATTAATGGTATCGAATAAATTTTCGAAGTTATAGAAAGCAACGGTATGCACTATGTATTTTTTTCCCTGAGCATTTGCGTTAAAAATTGCGAATAAAACAAAGAAAAGCGCTATAAATTTTTTATTTCTCATATTACAATATTAATTTAAGGTCAAGTTTTCTACAAACTTTGAGCCAAAAGTAGATAATATTATTAAAAGATGTACATTTGTTGCCGTTATGTTTTTATTAACATTTCAAAACTAAAAATTAATTTAATTTTATTTATGAAAAAACTCGTTCTCAGTACTTTATTTGTATTGCAAACAGTTTTTGTCTTGGCACAATCTGGAACAGGAATTACAGGTGTTGTGTTGGATTCAAAAACAAAAAAACCACTACAAGGTGTACTAGCATCTATTGAAAACACAAATTTCACAAAACTAACAGATGAAAAAGGTGTTTTTATTTTTAATGATCTCAAGCCGGAAGATGTTTTGCTTAGATTAAAATCTACGGGATTTAAAGATCAAATCTTTTCTTTACAGCTTGAATCAGGGAAGATTTTGGACATTGGTATAGTTTCTTTTGAAGAAGATATTACCATAGAACAACAAATCAATTTGATTACTATTTTAGAAAACGATTTGGGAGATGACAATAGCGGTTCTGAAAATACCGCTGGTTTACTTCAAGCTTCTAGAGATGCCTTTCAGCAGAGTGCTGCCTTTAATTGGGGTCAAGCTCGTTTTAGAATTAGAGGTTTGGATAATGAATATAGTAATACTATGATTAACGGTGTTTCTATGAATAAACTTTTAGACAATAGACCTCAGTGGGGTAATTGGGGAGGTTTAAATGATGCTACTAGAAATCAAGAATTTACTATGGGTTCCGCTCCATCAGATTATACCTTTGGAGGAATTTTGGGAACACAAGAGATCAATACTAGAGCATCTGCGTACAGAAAAGGCACCAGGATTTCCTTTGCTGGGACCAATACAAATTATAACTCGAGAGCGATGGCTACCCATGCCTCAGGTATGAATAGTAAAGGATGGGCATTCATGATTTCAGCTTCTAGAAGATGGGCTGAAGAAGCTTACTTTGAAGGAACTGATTACTCTGCAAATTCCTTTTTTCTTTCTTTAGAAAAGAAATTTAACGAAAAACACAGTTTAAACCTTACGACTATTTATGCTCAAAACAAGAGAGGAAGAAATTCTTCTAATACGGATGAAGTAAATAGTATTGCAGGAACAAACTATAATTCTTTTTGGGGTTGGCAAGATGGCAAAAAGAGAAACTCTAGAGAAAGACAAGTTAACGAACCCATATTTATGTTAACGCATTATTGGAAGCTTAGCGATAAGACTATGTTGACTACTAATTTAATGCATCAATTTGGGGAAGTAGGAAATTCAAGACTTGATTTCCAAAATGCACCAAATCCGGATCCAATTTATTATAGAAATTTACCAAGTTATTTTACTTCATCGTATCAAAATGACCCAGCTTTTGTTCCGCTAAGTGCTTATCAGCCAGGTGGACTTGGTGGTGTTCCAACACCAGATTTACTAGGCGCTTTATCGGCACCTTTTTTAACCGATCGACAAGTTAATTGGGATTCAATGTATAGAATCAACACTGATTTAGTTGGTATAGATGCAAATGGAAATGAAATCAGAACCCCAGGTAGAAGTAAGTATGTTTTATATGAAGACAGAACTGATGACCAGTTATATACAGCAAATACTATATTAAGCACTAAGCTTTCAGACAATATTGTGATGAATGCTGGGGCTAGTTACAGTAATTTAAAATCTTCTAATTTTCAGTACTTAACTGATTTACTTGGCGGTGCATTTTATTTAGATATTGATCCTTTTCAAACAGGAAATGCACAACAAACCGATATCAATAATCCAAACAGACAAGTAGGAGTAGGAGATAAGTTTGGGTATAACTATAATTTGTTAGCCAATCATATAGATGCTTTTACACAATTTAAATTTGTTTACAAAAAAATCGATTTCTATTTGGCTCAGTCATTTTCCAGAAAAGAATATCAAAGAGAAGGATTATACCAAAACGGAATTTATCCTACTAGTTCTCTAGGGAAAAGTGACAAAGTTGAGTTTGATAACTTTGGATTCAAAGGAGGATTAACCTATAAAATTTCTGGAAAACATTTCTTGACTTTTAATGGAGTTTACATGTCTAAAGCACCATCAATGCGAAATGTGTTTTTTAATGCCAGACTAAGTAATGAGCCAATTCGAAACCTGGATAGTGAAACAGTTTCTAATGTAGATGCAAGTTATATTATTAAAACACCAAAATTCAAAGGTAGATTAACGGGTTTTACGTCTACTATAAAAGATGCTACAGAAACTTCATTTTTCTTTGCTGAAGGAGTTTCTGAAGATATAGATGGCGATGGTGGCGATGCATTTATAGCTGAAGTAGTTACGGGTTTAGATAAGTTCAATATAGGATTAGAACTTGGTTTAGAATACCAAATTACATCAACCATTAAAGCAACTGCTGCGGCATCCTATGGTGAATATATATACAGTAGCAATCCAAATGTAGTGCTAAATGATGATACAAGAGCAGCAAACGGGCTTTCAACTTTGGTGAATTATGGACAATCAAATTTAAAAAATTACAGACAACCAGGCATGCCACAACAAGCTTATGCGGTTGGATTAGAATATAGAGACCCTAAATTCTGGTGGGTTGGTGCTAACGTAAATTATTTAGCGGACACCTACTTAGATGTTGCTTCGATATTGCGAACACAGTCTTTTGTAAGAAATCCAGCTTCTGTAACGGGTTCTCCTTTTCCAGAGATAACACAAGATCGATTAGACCAATTGTTAAAACAAGAAAAATTCGATCCTTACACCTTAGTTAACTTGACCGGTGGAAAGTCTTGGAGAATATCAGGCAAAAACCCAATAACTCTTGGTTTATTTGCAACTTTAAATAATGTATTTGATGTACGCTATAAAACTGGAGGTTTTGAGCAAGCTAGAAATGCAAATTTCAGAGAGTTAAATCAAGACCAAGCTAGCGGGACACCCTCATTTGCACCAAGATATTTTTATGGTTTCGGAAGAACCTACTTTTTAAACTTTTACATTAATTTCTAAAAAAATCACGATATGAAAACAAATATTTTAAAATCATTTTTTGCCATTGCTTCTTTAGCAGTTATTGCTACAAGTTGTGTTGATGACGATTATGCTACTCCAACTTTTGATTGTATTGAAACAACATTAGTTAAAAACAAAGAAGTGGCAGACATTCCAGCTTCTGCTATTGTAACCCGATATGCAGCCGATGATATTATTGAAGCTTATGTAGTTTCAAGTGACAAAGAAGGGAACTTCTTTAAAAGCGTTTCTTTTCAAACTTTAGATGGTTCAAAAGCATTTAGTGTGCCTATGGATATCGAAGCCACTTTTGCCACTTTTGATGTAGGTAGAAAAGTATTGATAAAAATGCAAGGTCTTTACACAGACATTTCGAATGGTGGAATGAGAATTGGAGGTTTGTTTGTTACTTCATCTGGAACTGCCTCAGTAGGAAGATTAACAAGAGCTCAAGTAAGAGCCGCTTTGTTTAGTTCATGTACAGTTAAAAACGAATCAGAATTAGTTAAAAATGTGAGTTTAGTAGATTTACAAAATGATATTTATATCAATAGATTAATTGAATTAAATAACGTACAATTTACGACTGCAGCTTTAGATAAAACCTATTATGACTCAAACAATGATATTGGTGGAGCAACAAATCACTTTTTAAGTGATAATCTTGGAAGTACAATAGTTTTTAGAACTAGTAGTTTTGCTGCTTTTGCAGGGAGACCAGTTCAAACCGGTAGTGGTAAAGTAACCGGAATATTAACTAAGTTTGGCGATACCTATCAATTTGTGGCACGTTATGAAAGTGATATTCAGTTAGTAGCGCCAAGATTTGATTTATTAGCGCCTTCTTTTTCTGAAAACTTTGAAGGAATTGGAAACACAGGAAACAATGCTTTTGTGAATCTACCAGGTTGGACAAATGTATCCATGAATAACGCTTTAACTACAGCAGAGCGTTGGGAAGCACGTATTTTTAGCAATAATAAATATGCACAAATGTCAGCTTTTGGAACTGGTGAAAGTAATCTAGATATTCGTTTGATTACACCAGCTTTAACACTGTCTAACGGAGGAGGAAACTTCTTAAAGTTTGGAATGAAAACATCATTTTTTAATGGAGTTGCCTTAACGGTTTGGTATTCTACCGATTATAATGGTGCAGGAACGGTAGCTGCTGTAAATAATGCTACTTGGACTCAATTAAATACTAATGTGCCTTCTATAACCGACACAAGTTTTGCCACTAATTTTTATAGTATTTTCGCAAATTTAACGCCATTAGAAGGACAAACAGTTTATATCAGTTTTAGATATCAAGGTTCTACAACAGCGCCAATTCAAACGACAACGTATCAAGTAGATAACGTTCAACTTTTACAACAATAGTCATGAAAAGAATACTTTTATCATTACTTTTCCTTTCGTTTTTCTTAACTTCTTGCGAATCAGAAGACGACGGAATTACGTATACAACTCCTGATTATATTACGGGGAAATGGAATTTTAGTAAAATTGGCTTTCTTAATTCTCAGAGCAATATAATTTATCAAGATTATCCTAACTCACAAACGTGTGAATCGGATAACCTTGTATTAGATGCGGACGGAACTTTTGAAATCAATGATTTTTCTTTGCAAGGAACCAATTGTGTCAACACCGTTCAAAGTGGTGATTATACTTTATTAAATAAAGATCTTACCATTAAATATACTGAGGCCTCAGTTTTAGTAACTAAAGTGTACACGTTTCTTACTTTAACTTATGATGAAGCCACTGTTGTAACAACCAATAGTTTGGGACAATTAGTATTTTATAAGTTAACAAGATAGTTTCACTTATTTAATAAAAAAGGATGTCTAATTTTAGACATCCTTTTTTATTTTTAGTAATTGGAAAGATTATAAAGTTCCTCGTAACATTTGTTCTCTTTCGATAGATTCAAATAGTGCTTTAAAGTTACCGGCACCAAAACCTCTGGCACCCATTCGTTGAATAATTTCAAAAAATAAGGTGGGTCTATCTTCAATTGGTTTGGTAAAGATTTGCAACAAATATCCTTCTTCATCTGCATCAATCATAATACCTAATTTTTGAAGCTCATTAATGTCTTCCTTAAACTTGTGCATATGATCTTTTAATCGTTCCGGAATGGCATCGTAATACGCTTGTGGAGGCGTGCTTAAGAACTCAATACCTCTCGAACGCATGTCGGCAATTGTTTTAATGATGTCATCAGTTGCCACAGCGATGTGTTGTACTCCTGAACCTTCGTAAAAGTCTAGGTATTCTTCAATTTGAGAACGCTTTTTTCCTTCGGCGGGTTCGTTAATTGGGAATTTAATTCTTCCGTTACCATTGCTCATTACTTTTGACATCAGTGCCGAATATTCGGTTGTGATTTGCTTGTCATCAAAGGAAAGAAAGTTTACAAATCCCATTACATCTTCATACCATTTTACCCAAGTATTCATTTCATTCCAACCCACATTTCCGACCATGTGGTCTACATATTTTAAACCAACGGGTGCAGGATTGTAATCGGATTTCCATTCTTTATACCCTGGTAAAAAAGCACCGTTGTAATTTTTACGTTCTACAAACATGTGAACCGTTTCACCATAAGTAAATATACCAGCGCGAACTACTTCTCCGTGTTCGTCGGTTTCTACGGTTGGCTCCATAAAAACTTTTGCACCGCGCTTAGTAGTTTCTTCAAATGCCGAACGGGCATCATCGACCCAAAGAGCTATGATTTTTACACCATCACCATGTTTTTTTACATGTTCTCCCACAGGAGAATTACTATTTAAAGCAGTTGTAAGTACCAAACGTATTTTGTCTTGTTTTAAAACATAGGAAGCTCGGTCTTTCATTCCGGTTTCTAATCCGGCATAGGCGTGCGACTGAAACCCAAAAGCTGTTTTATAGAAGTGAGCGGCTTGTTTGGCGTTACCCACATAAAATTCGACGTAATCAGTTCCTAAAAGCGGAAGGAAGTCTTGCGCTCCTTCGAATATTTTTTCGAGTCCGTATTCAACGGATTTTATTTCATTTGACATAATTTTATTTTTTGATAAAGTTGTGTTTATTGTTTTTTAGCCCGGATTGCGCCGATATCCTCGCGAAGCGAGATAAAGGCAAAAGCCGGAATAGCTACTGAAATAAATTCAGTATAAAAATCCAAATTACTCTAACCAAGATTGAAAATATTTATCATCTGCAATCTTCATTGCTTCTTCGGTTACCATTAAAGGTTTAAAGGTGTCAACCATTACGGCTAATTCCTGAGTGTCTTTTTTGCCAATACTTCTTTCTACTGCTCCTGGGTGCGGTCCGTGAGGAATTCCGGCTGGGTGCAAGGATATGTGTCCGGCTTCGACATCGTTTCGGCTCATAAAATCGCCATCGACATAATATAAAACTTCATCAGAATCGATATTGCTATGATTGTACGGTGCCGGAATTGAATCGGGATGATAATCATATAATCGAGGCACAAAAGAACACACTACAAAAGCATCGGTTTCAAAAGTTTGATGCACTGGTGGTGGTTGATGGATTCTTCCGGTGATTGGTTCGAAGTCATGAATGGAGAAAGCATAAGGGTAATTGTATCCGTCATATCCGATGACATCAAAAGGATGCGTGGCATAGACCATATCAAATATTTCGTCTTTCTTTTTTACTTTGATGGTGAATTCTCCTTTTTCGTTATGGGTTTCTAATTCGTATGGACGTCGAATATCGCGTTCGCAAAAAGGCGAATGTTCTAATAATTGACCAAACCAATTTCGGTACCGTTTTGGGGTATAAATGGGACGATGTGACTCAACAATTAACAAACGATTGTCTTCGGTATCAAAATCAATTTTATAAATGATTCCACGAGGGATAATGAGGTAATCACCATATTTAAAATCGATGTTACCCAACATGGTTCTTAGTTTTCCCGAACCTTTGTGAATGAAAAGCATTTCATCAGAATCGGTATTTTTATAAAAATAGTCGGTGGTTGATTTTTTAGGCGCAGCCAAAACAATATGGCAATCGGAATTCGTTAAAACAATTTTTCGGCTTTCTAGAAAGTCGTTTTCGGGATTTACTTGAAATCCGCGAAGGCGATACGATTGAATATTATTGGCTTTTGAAATTTTTGGGGCAACACTATATTGCCTTTTAATTTCTTTGACCTGAGTTGGTCTGTGTTCGTGATACGAATTGGTGTACATTCCATCAAACCCTACAGTTCCAAACAATTGTTCGTAATATAAATCTCCGTTAGGTTTGCGAAAGATGGTGTGTCTTTTGGGTGGAATATTTCCTAGTTTATGATATAATGGCATGATTTAAATTTTAGATTTATGATTTTAAATATAAGATTTCATATTCAAAATCATTTCATTCAGGATTTCTCTTGATGAGGAATTTTAGGTGAGCTAATAAGTTTTGCCAAACCGATGTCATACATTGAAATTATTTGTCTTTTAGATTTTTACCTACAATGATTCCCATTCCAAAAGCGGCGATGATGGCTAATAGTATTATCATTTTATGATTTTTTACTATACAAATATCGTAATAATATGAATTCTAAAAATGATAATTGACAATTTTTTAAAAAACAAAAAAGGATTAAAGAGTTTTGATAGACTCTCTAATCCTTTTGGATAACAATTTATAGTCGAATTATTCTTTATTATCTGGATTGTTCAGCTTACTTCTTTTTTTACTGTATCCAAAGTAGACGATGAAACCTAATGCCAGCCAACCAATTAGTCTTAACCAGTTTGTCCATCCTAAACCGTAAATCATGGACAAACAAACTAGAATTCCTAAAATAGGTACTAATGGAACAAAAGGAGTTTTAAATTCACGTTTCATATTTGGTTCTGTTTTTCTCAAAACTATTACAGAAATACAAACTAATATGAAGGCAAATAAAGTTCCGATACTTGTCATATCACCTACAATATCACCTGGAACAAAAGCAGCGAAAAGACCCACGATAACTAAAATCGCTAAGTTAGCTTTGTATGGTGTTTTATATTTTGGATGTACTTCACTAAAAGCTTTTGGCAACAAACCATCTTTACCCATAGAATAGAAAACTCTAGATTGCCCCAATAACATTACTAAAATAACAGAAGAGAAACCGGCTAAAATAGCTACCGTTACAAATTGACCTAACCATTCATATCCTGGCATTGAAGATGCTATAGCATTAGCTACAGAAGCTTCTTTTCCACCTGTTCTAAAAAATTCTACCGATTCTAATCCTGTTAAGACGTGTGCAAATAGGATGTATAAAACAGTACAAATAGCCAATGAACCTAAAATTCCAATAGGCATATCACGTTTTGGGTTTTTGGTTTCTTGTGCGGCCGTACTTACGGCATCAAATCCTATGAAGGCGAAGAAAACCGTTCCGGCTGCGCCTAATATTCCCATAATACCCCCAAAACTATGACCAATGCCATGTTCGTCAGTAAAGATGCCCGGTTCTGGGATATAAGGAGTGTGATTCGCATCGTCTATAAAACTCCATCCAAACACTATAATCATTATTACAATTGCCACTTTTACCACTACAATAATTCCGTTTACAAAAGCAGATTCTTGCGTTCCTTTTATCAAAAGCAAACTGATTGCTCCAACGATAAATAAAGCAGGTAAATTGATAATTCCGTTTACACCATCCAAAGAAGTTTGAAAAGGCGAATGACAAAACTCATACGGAATTGGGCTCACATGGAGCACATTGACCAGCAGATTGTTGAGGTATTCACTCCAAGCGATACCAACAGTAGCAGCACCTACGGCATATTCTAAAATTAAATCCCATCCGATAATCCAAGCAAGGAATTCACCCATAGTGGCGTAAGTGTAAGTATAAGCACTTCCGGCAATAGGAATAGAGGAAGATAATTCAGCATAACATAATCCAGCTAAAGCACAACCAATAGCGGCAACAATAAATCCAATAGTTACAGATGGACCAGCATTTTGTGCTGCTGCAGTAGCTGTTCTTACAAAAAGTCCAGCACCAATTATTGCGCCAATTCCTAAAGCAACTAGAGACCATGCGGTCAATGTTCTTTTTAATCCTTTTTCAGATTCTGAGGCTTCTGCTAATAGTAGCGCCATTGGTTTTCTTTTCCAAATAGACATATTAAGGTGGTTTTAGTTAAAGTTAATCGTTTCAAATATAGTTTTTTATTTTAATAATGAAAAAAAGAATAGTATTGGTGTTAAAATGAAAAACCAACAGCAAAATAAGCATATCCTCTATTTAATTCTGGAGACCAAGAGTATTTAATTTCAACAGGACCAATAATTGATTCTAAGGCGTAACCAACTGCATATCCGTTAAAGTTAGGTTTTGAAAGCCAATTTCCGTTTTCAAATAATCCGTCCTGCACGTTCGCATAATTGGCAGCAAAATTAAAATGGTTCTTCTTTAAAAACTCATAGTCAAAAGTAAAACACGATTTAATATAACTATTTCCGGCTATACTTAAAAAATCATAACCATAAAAAGGCTTGAAATTGTTGATAGTATTAAATCCATAGCCACCTAAAACGAAATCAAAAAAATGGACGCTGTTACCCCCAAAACTTACTCCAGCTTCAGACTGAAATTTTAAGGTTGTTTTTTTATTTATCGATTTGACAACACCTATTTCTCCTTTAGCAATCGTAAAACGACTAAATTCATTGGTATAATCGGAAGAATCTAAAAACGATTGAACATCACCAGAGAACATCCATCCTTTTTTGGGAAAGAGTTTATTATCATACGAATCAAAGTTCATATAACCAAAAACACTTAGATAACTACTTTTTTCGAAAGTTGGATTTATATTCTCAAGGTTGTCTGATTTTATTTTTAAATATTTATGTTCTACTCCTGCGCCAATTAAGAATTTCTGGATAAAAATAGTTTGCATATAAACCTGATGGGTTAGGTCTGAAAAATCGATGTTGATATTATTCAAGCCAATTTGCGCCAATAATTCCCCATTTCTAAAATCGGTTGTTACATTTTTATTAAAAGTATTATAACGCGATTTTACACCAAAACTCCAATAAAACCCATTGTCTATATAATAATCAAAATTATACCTGATATTATCTCCAAGTCCAATATCTAGAGATGCTACGTCGTTTTTAAACAACGATTTTTTTTGAGTTATGTTTGCCAAAACAGCACTTTTGTATAATCCGTCATAATGTATTCCAAACTTTAAAAAGGTTTTGGTAGGATTTTCAGTTAAGCTTAATTTTAACTCATCGTCATTTTCTTTATTTTCAATGGTGTAACTTATTTTGCTGAAGTTCTGAGTAGCATTAATATTGTTTATACCAGTTTTTAAATCTTCATAAGATACTTTTTTCCCTTTTTTAAAATTAAGTTTACCCAAAACATAAGCTCTAGTATAATTTTCTAATTTGTTAATGGATATATTTTTAATTTTTAGCGAGTCGTTGCTCACATTCATATGATTTGTAATATAGGTTTCGGATGAATTTGCTAACTTTTGAATCTGTTCATAAACTGCGAATGAAGCTTCTTCGCCTTTCTTGATTATTGAGCGTCCTTCGCTAAATGAAATTACACCATAGTCTTTAACATCGGGTTTAATATAAACGTCTGTTTGTTTTTGTTTTTCCTTCATTACCTTTATCATGTCTAGATTGGTAATTTGGACTAAAATCCGTGTCGCATCATTTAAAGAATTTCGGTCTTTTAAATCATCTTGAACATCTACTCCTATAACAATATCAGCTCCCATTTTACGAATTTCTTCAACCGGATAATTGTTAATGACACCTCCGTCAATTAATTGTTTACCCTCTATTTCTACAGGAGAAAATAAAGAAGGAAATGCAGAACTTGCCAACATGGCTTGGGCTAAATAGCCTTCTTTTAATATGACCTGTTCTCCTTTTTCTATATCAGTTGCGATACACAAAAAGGGAATAGGAAGTTTGCTAAAATCTCTTACATGTCTCACTTTGTGGGTGAGTTTTGACAAAAGATTATAGTTATACATTCCTTTAGAAAGCGCAATAGGAATACCAATTTTTAATTTGTCGAAAGGCAAAACCAATGCATACATTTGATCATTTCGCTTTTCGTAAAAGTTTTTGGATGAACGGGGAATATAATCTTGAAGCAATTCGTCGAAGTCGGTGTGAAAAAAAATAGAATCTATTTGTGTTGCACTATAACCAGAGGCATATAATCCACCAACAACAGCTCCCATACTTGTTCCTGAAATATAATCAACTTTTACCCCTGCTTGCTCGAGTACTTTTAAAACGCCTATGTGTGCAAAGCCTTTAGCTCCACCACCGCTAAGCACTAGGCCTACCTTGGGACGTTTTGACACTTCTTGTGAAAATGTAATGATTGGCAGCAATAAAAAGGCAATAGGCATCAGACAGCACGCAATAGCAACAAAATTTCTTTTGGCTTTTGGCAAATGGCTTTTGGCAAATGGCTCTTTATACATTTAGGGCTTACTTATGTTGTAAAATTCGGAAATTTTTTTGGCTTTTGATACTCCAACAACCTCTGAAATTTCTTTTTCGGTGGCTAATTTCAATCTTTTAACACTTTTAAAATGTTTTAACAACATTAGCATGGTCTTTTCTCCAATTCCCGGAATAAGTTCTATAGTCGAATTCAAGGCAGATTTACTTCGTTTGTCTCGATGATGCGTAATTCCAAAACGATGCGCTTCGTTTCGCAATTGTTGAATAATTTTAAGTGTTTCCGATTTTTTGTCTAAATATAATGGCACCGAATCACCAGGATAAAATAATTCTTCCAATCTTTTGGCAATTCCAATAATGGCGATTTTTCCGCGTAACCCTAAATCATCCATACTTTTTAATGCCGATGATAATTGTCCCTTTCCACCATCAATAATTATTAATTGTGGCAACGGTTGGTTTTCGTCTAATAGTCGCTTATATCGCCGATATACTACTTCTTCCATAGAGGCAAAATCATTCGGTCCTTCTACGGTTTTAATGTTAAAGTGGCGGTAGTCTTTTTTGCTTGGCTTTCCGTCTTTAAAAACCACGCAAGCCGAAACGGGATTCGTGCCTTGTATGTTTGAGTTGTCAAAACATTCAATATGTCTCGGTTCAACAGATAGCCGCAAATCTTTTTGCATTTGCGCCATAATTCGGTTTACGTGTCTTTCCGGATCAACAATTTGAATTTGTTTTAGTTGCTCTAATCGCTGGTATTTGGCATTGCGTTGCGATAATTCTAAAATTTGTTTTTTATCGCCAAGTACCGGAACAGTGACCTTTATTGTTGAGCCAAAATCTAAAGCAAAAGGCAGAATGATTTCTTTAGAAGTTAAATGAAACCTTTCCCGAAGTTCAACGACCGCCAATTCTAGAAGTTCTTCATCGGTCTCATCTAATTTTTTTTTAAGCTCTAACGTAAAAGATCGAATGATAGCACCAAATGATATTTGTAAAAAGTTGATATAGGCCATAGTTTCATCAGATACTATTGAAAACACATCGACATTTGATATTTTGGGGTTTAAGATGGTCGATCTAGATTGATAGTTTTCTAAAACTTCTATTTTCTCTTTTATTTTTTGTGCTGCTTCAAACTTCATTTCTATTGCCAATTCGTGCATCATTTTTTTAAAATCACGCAAACTGTTTTTGAAATTCCCTTTCAGAATTTCACGAACGGCATCTACTTGTTTTTGATAATCTTCGAATTTTTCATAACCTTCACATGGACCTTTACAATTACCAATATGATATTCTAAACACACTTTGTATTTGCCTGAATTGATATTAACATCACTTAAATCATAGTTACATGTTCTAAGTGGATACAATTCTTTGATTAAATCTAATATAGTATTTACGGTTTTGAAATTGGTATACGGGCCAAAATATTCAGAGCCATCTTTAGTCATTCTTCTAGTTGGAAAAATGCGTGAGAAAGGTTCTTTTTTGATGCAAATCCAAGGATATGTCTTGTCATCACGCAACAATACATTGTATCGTGGCTGTAGTTTTTTTATTAAATTGTTTTCTAACAAAAGCGCATCTTGTTCTGATGAAACCACGATGTGTTTTATTTCAACTATCTTTTTCACCAAGAGGTTAGTCTTGGCATTATCGTGTAGCTTATTAAAATAAGATGCTACTCTTTTTTTTAAGTTTTTGGCTTTTCCAACATATAAAATTTTTCCTTCCTTGTCATAATACTGATATACACCAGGACCATCTGGGAGCGTTTGTAATTGAAGTTCTATTGAAGGCAGCGACATTTTTGACTTTTGATTGATTTCAAAGTTATAAAAATTAAAGTACTTTTGGATTATGAATAAAAAAGAGCTCCGAGCTAAATACAAAGTCTTGCGCCAAGAATTATCACTTGACGAAATTGAAGACAAGAGTTTAGCAATTGCCAATCGATTGCTGCCATTAGACATTTGGGACAACACTTATTTTCATTTGTTTCTGACTATAGAAGAACAAAAAGAAGTAGACACCGAGTTTATTCTTCAAATTTTAGCAGGAAAAGACAAGGAAATTGTAGTCGCTAAAAGTAATTTCAAAACACTCGATATGACAAACTATCTGTTAACAGATAGTACCAAATTCCAAAAAAACGAATACAATATTTATGAACCTATAGACGGAATTGAAGTTCCAAACTCAAAGATTCAAGTTGTATTTGTTCCGCTCTTAGCGTATGATAAAAAAGGAAACCGGGTAGGATATGGCAAAGGTTTTTACGATAAATTTTTATCTAAATGCAATAAAGAGGTTATCAAAATTGGTTTTTCATTCTTCGAACCTGAAGAAACTATTGATGATGTTTTTGAAACGGATATTCGATTGGATTATTGCGTTACACCAACAACTAGCTATTCGTTCCTATAGAAGTCTTTTTAGCAAATGCTTTTTTGTTAAATACAATCAAAATCCCAACACCTGTTGAAATCGCCATATCGGCAATGTTGAAAATAGCATTAAAGAATTTAAATGGTTGACCACCGTATACTGGGAGCCACTCGGGAAAAGTACCTTCGTAAATTGGGAAGTATAACATGTCAACCACTCTTCCGTGAAACCAAGTCCCAGAAGGGTTGTCTGAAAATAAAGTTGCCAAATGACCATAACTATCGTCAAAGATAACACCATAAAAAACCGAATCTATAATATTACCTAATGCACCAGCAAAAATTAGTGCAATGGCAACCATTAGATATTTAGAACTGTGTTTGGTACTTGCGTCATATAGCCAATATCCAATTCCAAAAACAGCAAAAATTCTAAAAATAGTTAATATTAACTTTCCGTGGGTGCCCGGAATTTTGGTTCCCCAAGCCATTCCTTCGTTCTCAATTAGTAATATTTTAAACCAACTAGCAACATCAATTTGACCTGCCTCACCATATACAAAATTGGTTTTGATATAGATTTTGACAAATTGGTCTACTAATAAAATGATTGCAATGATTAAAATGGAATTTCTTAAGGACATTTTCAGATTTTTAATTACTTCGTACAGTTCGGACTTCGGCCTCGGGTGGGGCAAAAATAGTATTATTTTTCTAAAAAGTAACGCTCCGTTAGGAGCGCTACTTTTATTTTTTTAAGTCATTATCGCTGTAAATTTTTAGCTTCAATACTCATTGTTGCATGAGGGACTATTTTCAATCGTTCCTTACCAATAAGTTTACCAGTAACTTTACACAAACCGTATGTTTTATTTTCTACACGGAATAGCGCATTTTTCAAATCTCTTATAAATTTTTCTTGACGGATAGCTAATTGAGAATTAGCTTCCTTAGACATCGTTTCACTGCCTTCTTCAAATGCTTTAAACGTTGGAGATGTATCATCGGTACCATTGTTTAAATCATTCATATAGGCACTTTTTATCAACTCTAAATCGGCTTTTGCCTTTTCAATTTTGTTTAAAATAATTTCTTTGAACTCTGCTAAATCTGCATCCGAGTATCTCATTTTTTCTTCTACCATCTTTTTACTATTTTGAGATTAATATTCTTGTTTTTATACTGTCAAATTCTATTTCAGTTCCGTTATTCAATTGGGTTACAAATTCTAGTGTTTCTGTAAGCGTCTCTGATTTTATATAATTTTCATTTGCCTTAACTGCTTTTTCTAGCAAATCATTCCCTTGTAAATGAATCTTAATTTTATCCGTCACTTCAAAACCACTGTCTTTTCTAATGTTTTGAATTCGGTTTACCAATTCTCTTGCGATTCCTTCATCAATTAATTCTTCGGTTAAAGTGATGTCTAAGGCAACCGTTATTCCATTTGCATTGGCAACTAACCAACCTGGGATATCTTGTGAAGAAATCTCAACGTCATCAGATGTTAAAATTATACTTTTTCCCGATATAACAAGCGATAGTTCCCCTTTACTGTCTAGTTCATTGATTTGTTCTGCTGTAAAACCTTGTATCTCTTTGGCAATCAGACCCATGTCTTTTCCGAATCGTGGGCCAAGTGCTTTAAAATTGGGTTTAATTTGTTTTACTAGAACACCTGACGCATCGTTTAAAAGTTCAATTTCTTTAACGTTTACTTCGGCTTTTATCAGGTCGGAAACTGCCTCAATTTCAGCACGCTGATTGTTGTCAAGTACAGGAATCATAACCTTTTTCAATGGTTGACGCACCTTTATCATTTCCTTTTTTCGAAGGGATAAAACTAGAGACGAAACGGTCTGTGCTTTCATCATTTTGCTTTCGAGAGATTTATCAACAAAGTTTTCAACCGAATTTGGAAATTTCGCCAAATGTACTGACTCAAATTCCTCTGAATGTGTAGTCTGCGTTAAATCTTTGTAAAGTTTATCCATAAAGAATGGAGCTATTGGAGCAGATAGTTTTGCTACGTTTATCAAACACGTGTATAAAGTTTGGTAAGCTGCAATTTTATCTTTTTCATATTCACCTTTCCAGAAACGTCTTCTACACAAACGAACGTACCAGTTACTTAAATTTTCCTGAACGAAATCAGAAATAGCTCGAGCTGCTTTGGTTGGTTCATAATCTGTGTATGCTTCATCAACCGTTTTTATCAAAGTATGCAATTCGGATAAAATCCAACGATCAATTTCAGGTCTCTCGTTTAATGGGATTTCAGCTTCTTCATATTTGAAATTATCAATATTAGCATATAAAGCAAAGAACGAATAGGTATTGTATAGCGTTCCGAAGAACTTACGGCGTACTTCGGCAACACCTTCAATATCAAATTTTAGGTTATCCCAAGGATTGGCATTCGATATCATATACCAGCGTGTGGCATCTGGACCATATTCTGCCAAAGTGGTAAATGGATCAACAGCATTACCTAAACGTTTGGACATTTTTTGTCCGTTTTTGTCCAGAACTAATCCGTTTGAAACTACATTTTTATAAGCGATTTTATCAAAAACCAATGTTCCGATGGCGTGCAATGTATAAAACCAACCCCGAGTTTGATCGACACCTTCAGCAATAAAATCGGCTGGAAATGCTTTGTTTTCGTCGATTAAATCTTTGTTTTCAAAAGGATAATGCCATTGAGCATAAGGCATTGCGCCACTATCGAACCACACGTCAATCAAATCCGATTCGCGTTTCATTGGTTTTCCTGACGCAGAAACTAAAACGATGTTATCTACTACATTCTTATGCAAATCAACCAAATCGTAGTTTTCTTCGCTCCAATTTCCAACAACAAATCCTTGGAACGGATTTTCCTTTTGGAAACCAGCAGCGATTGCTTTTTCGATGGCGTTATACAATTCTTCTATTGAACCTATTAGCATTTCTTCGGCACCATCTTCGGTTCTCCAAATCGGCAACGGAATTCCCCAATAGCGTGAACGCGATAAGTTCCAATCGTTGGCATTTTTCAACCAATTTCCGAAACGACCTTCACCAGTTGCTTTTGGTTTCCAGTTGATGGTTTCGTTAAGGTTGAACATTCTATCTTTGATTTCGGTTATTTTGATGAACCAAGAATCTAAGGGATAATATAAAATTGGCTTGTCTGTTCTCCAACAATGGGGGTAACTGTGCACGTATTTTTCAACTTTGAAAGCCTTGTTTTCTTCTTTTAATTGAATGGCGATTTCTACATCGGCAGAGCGTTCAGGAGCTTCGCCATCGTTGTAATATTCGTTTTTAACATATTTTCCAGAATAATTTCCTAAACCTAGAATGAATTTACCTTGCAAATCAACCAGAGGAACAAGGTTTCCATTTTCGTCTAAAACCAACATTGGCGGAACTTCGGGTGTTGCTTCTTTGGCCACTTTGGCATCATCGGCTCCAAAAGTTGGCGCTGTGTGTACAATTCCAGTTCCATCTTCGGTAGTTACGAAATCACCTGAAATTACTCTAAAAGCATTTTCAGGATTTTGATAAGGTAATGCCAATGGCATTAATTGTTCGTAACAAATTCCGACAAAATCAGCACCTTTGCATTCAGTTAGAATTTGAAATGGAATCTTTTTATCACCTTCTTTGAAATTTTCAAAATCACTTGCTTCAGTTGATTCAAAATAGATTTTTCCGAATTGTTTTCCAACTAAATTTTTAGCTAAAACTACATTAACAACATCAAAAGTGTATTGATTAAAAGTCTTAACTAAAACATAATCGATTTTTGGTCCAACAGTCAAAGCAGTATTACTTGGCAATGTCCATGGTGTGGTCGTCCAAGCCAAAATATGAACCTCGCCAAACCCCTGTAAAAAGTTTGGTAGTGTTTCAGATTTAGTTTTGAATTGCGCCACTACAGTTGTGTCTGTAACATCTCTATAACTACCGGGTTGGTTGACTTCGTGTGAAGACAAACCTGTTCCCGCTTTGGGCGAATAGGGTTGTATGGTGTAACCTTTGTATAGTAAATCTTTGTTATAAATTTGTTTCAATAACCACCAAACGCTTTCCATGTATTTGGATTTGTAGGTTACATACGGATCTTCCATATCTACCCAGTAGCCCATTTTTTCGGTAAGGTCATTCCATACGTCGGTGTAGCGCATCACGGTTCGTTTACATGCTTCGTTATATTCTTCGATGGAAATGGTTTTTCCGATGTCTTCTTTGGTGATGCCTAATTCTTTTTCGGTACCTAATTCGACAGGTAAGCCGTGCGTGTCCCAGCCTGCTTTTCGTTTTACTTGGAACCCTTTTTGAGTTTTATATCGACAAAAAATATCTTTGATAGCGCGCGCCATTACGTGGTGAATTCCGGGCAAACCATTGGCAGATGGTGGCCCTTCAAAAAACACATACGGTGTTGCACCTTCACGAGAAGTTACGCTTTGCTCAAAGACGTTATTTTTTTTCCAAAAATCAAGAACTTCAGACGCCACTGTTGGTAAGTCAAGTCCTTTGTATTCAGTAAACTTAGTACTCATTTTTGTCGTTTTCTTTAATCAGTTTGCGAAAGTAATAAATAGTTGTGAGTTATGAGTTATGTGTGATAAGTTTTTGCGTTAGTGGGTGAAGTGGAAATCCTTTTTGTCATTGAATTTGTTTCTCCCTAAACTTCGGGAGTACTCGGGCGACAAAAAGATTGTAACGGAACACACGACCCGGAGGGACACGAGGATGAAAGCCGACTGCCCGAAGGGAAACGCCCATATGAGAGAAGCGAACAGAAGCAGTAAATGAGTTTTAGGCAAAAACTTCTTTTAACACGTCTAACGATTTTGGCTTTTTGAAACCATCGAGATGGACAGCATAATAGTCGAGAAGAATTTTTAAAAGGATTTGACGCTCGATGCCTGCAAAGACTTTTTGGACGCTGTCAAATTTTAAGTCGATTAGTTTTTTGAATAGAAACGTTTCGTGTTCAGAAAGGCAATTGGTTCCTTGAAATAAAGAAAACATTCCTTCTTTAGTATCAAAATAGGTAAGTTCAGATTCAGAAGTATCAGGATAAATCCCCAAAAACTTGGTCAACTCGAGCAGAAGAATTAAATGAAAGTTGCTAATTTCTTCATGCGCATCGAGCCAAAGTAATGCAGATTCTAAAAAATTGAATAAGCTTTCGTTTTTTTCTTCTTCATGAATGCTATGATGGATGATTTCGGAGAGAAACATCACGATAGTACTTTTGATAATATTATTGGAAATAGATTGATAAGCGTGTGCCAATTTTATTTCCTTGAAATGTTCTAGAGTTCCTTTATTTTTGTGATTGGCTTCTATTTCTAGAATAGACATCGGTTGGAAATAGGCTATTTTTTGATTGGATTTTTTTGCTGCAAATGCATTAGGTACAAAATAACTTTTTAGGCCATCAGAATACGTGATGCATTTAACTATCAGACTTTTTTCTTGATATTTTAAAGAAGAAATAACGATGGCTTTGGTTTTGACCAACATGGGAATTTATTGTTTTCTAGTTGGTATTTTTATCGGATAATCATCACTTTTTTTACAGCGGTTTCTGTGGCATCGTCTGCGGCAATAAAAATCATATAAACACCAGTTGCTACTTTGTATTTTCCGAAAGCAGTGGTATCCCATTCTATTGTTCCGCCTTCAGATGTGGTTTCGTAAACCAAATTCCCTTCAATATCGGTTATTTTGATATTGGCTTTAGAGATTAATCCGGCAACTTTTACGGTACCATTAAATTCGGGGCGAACCGGATTTGGATATACATAAACGGCTTGTAAATTATCAGCAGGTTTAGTAGATGTGCCAAGAAACGAAACCAAACCTTTATTGGTTGCGAAGAAAACCTCTCCTGTTGTCGCATTGATTTCGACATCGTTTACGGTATTACTCGGTAAAGGTGAATTATCAGTAGTAAAATGATAAATTGTTTCTTGTCCGTTAGATGAAAAAAGAAAAACACCAGAATCGGCAGTGCTAATCCACTTTTGATTAGAACCATTGACGGCAATATCGGTTATGAATTGTTCGAATAAGAGTTCTTTAGCAACACCTTCTTCTATAAAAATGATAGGGTTGGCTTTCATTTGGTCATCACTATTATAACTTCCACTACTCGATAAAACTCTTAATCCTTTGTTTGTACCTATCCAAACTTGACTTCGATTATCAACAGCAATAGCACGAACATCAATCGAAGGCAGGTTTCCAGCATCAATTCCTTCTGATAATTTTTTAAAAATATTCGTATTTTCATTAAAAGCGACAACTCCATTTTTATAAGACGCTATCCACTTTGTGCCACTTTTATCTATTGCAATTTTGCAAAAATCATTGTTAGCAAAATTATCAAGAATGGTTTCCATATTATAGCTTTGCCATTGCCCTGTAGATTTTAAAACGTGCAGACCATTTGATACTCTACTATTGGTCATCCATAAATTACCCGATTTATCATATGTAGTGCTATTAATTCTGAAATCAGATCCAGGCACAACTCCTTGCAAGGTACTATTTGTGTTAGTGTATAAGGTAGTTGGAATATCACTTTCTATTTTTAATAGTCCACCATTATAGGAAGCTACACAAACTTGGTTTTCGTCGTTTGGATTTACTGCAATTCTAACCAGAGCTTTTGCATTTAAAACATCACTGTAGGGAATGTTTAGCCAACTGTCAGTTTCATTGTATTTACTAATACCAAATTCACTTAAACTAAAACCTATAAAAGTATAAGGATTATACGTAATGTCATAGCCACCATAAACCGCCCATAAGTTGGATGAAGCACTATTAATAGAGAACATATTGTTTCTTTTAGGGCCATTAGGCATAATAAATTCAAAACTAAAAGGCGTGCTAATGGTTGAAGATACGATTCCGTTTTCATTGGTTCCAATATAAATTCCAGAATCGATAACAGTAGCACAAGTAAAGGTTACAGGGGTTTGAGTTATTTGAGAATTTAGTATAGTAATAATTGGATTTAATGTTTGATTAAAAATTACAACTTTGCTAGCACAGGTAACAATCAAGTTATTGGAAGAGGTTCTAATATCTATACCTGGTTGCCCAAGATTTGCAAACTCAGAGAAGAAGAAGCCGTTATATTTATACAATCTACTATTTGTATTCAAACCGATTAACTGATTATTTATTGTAGCGATACCATTCCAAAAACCAGAATCAAATACTTGCCATTGTGCAAAATCAATTAAATTTGGGTTCGCTATTGCTGCCTTTCGGATTCCAAACGATTGTGTAACAGCATAAATATCATTATTATATATAGTGGTCTGAAACACTTTAATTTCTTGTCCGTTTGGCCCAATAAAATAGGTGTCTCCAAATTCTAAAGTGGCTAATTTGTATTGAACTACTCCAAAATCACAAGCAATATAAACGATACCATTGTATTCCATAAAATGGTTTACTTTTTTAATATTAGCTGGGATATTTTTATTGATAATGTCTACTACATTTAACATTGTCCCGTCGGCATCATTAATTACAATTAACAATCCGTTTTCGTAACCAACTATAGTTTTATTAAAAGTTTCACTGTGATATAAAGCAGAGATAGTTTGACCCGAAAGGCCATTTATGGTATTAATGGTTTTAAGTTCGTTAGTAGTTAGGTTTTTAGTAAACAAAGCATTTTCTGCGGCAGCAAAAAGACGCGTACTTGATTCGGAGACATCTTTTATGGTGTTATAGGAGAAATACCCTTTCCAATTTCTATTTGGTTGAGTAAAACCAAAAAAGGGAAGAAGTAAAAGAAACCATAAAGTATAGTGTTTCATTTGAAAAAAAATTAATATACAAATATAGTATAAACGCAAAAAGTATCTATTTGTTATATCAAAACAAAAAATGCCTTCAGAAATGAAGGCATTTTAAGGGTTTAATTAAGGTGTGCATCATAAATTTAGATACCACCTTGAGTTGGTTGGTTTATTTTTTTATACAATTCCTTGTGCTAACATGGCGTCGGCAACTTTTACAAAACCTGCAATATTAGCGCCTTTAACATAGTCAGTATATCCGTTTGCATCTGTGCCATATTTAACACATGCTTCATGAATGTTTGCCATAATATTTTTCAATCGTTGGTCAACCTCCTCAGAAGTCCAGCTTAAGCGCAAAGAGTTTTGAGACATCTCAAGTCCTGAAGTAGCCACGCCACCAGCATTTGATGCTTTTCCTGGAGCAAAAAGAATTTTCGCTTTTAAGAATTCAGTAATTGCTTCTGGTGTAGAAGGCATATTAGCACCTTCTGCAACACAAATACAGCCGTTAGCGATAAGTATTTTAGCTTCTTCACCGTTTAATTCGTTCTGTGTAGCACAAGGTAATGCAATATCACATTTTACTTCCCATGGTCGTTTCCCTGAGATGAATTTTGCAGAAGGGTATTTAGTAATATAATCTGAGATTCTTCCGTAGTTTACATTTTTAATTTCCATGATGTAAGCCAACTTCTCAGCATTGATTCCATCTGCATCATAAATATATCCTGAAGAATCTGAAGCAGTAACTACTTTTCCACCAAGTTCAGTTGCTTTTTCGATTGCATATTGGGCTACGTTTCCAGAACCAGAAACTACCACCGTTTTTCCTTCAAAGCTTTGACCTTTTGTTGCCAACATATTTTGAGCAAAATATACATCTCCATATCCAGTAGCTTCAGGGCGAATTAAAGAACCACCAAAAGTAATTCCTTTACCCGTTAAAACACCTGTAAACTCATTTCGTAATCTTTTATATTGACCAAACATATAACCTACTTCTCTTCCTCCAACGCCTATATCGCCAGCAGGAACATCGGTGTCAGCTCCAATATGTTTGGATAATTCAGTCATAAAGGCTTGGCAGAATTTCATTATTTCGATATCTGATTTTCCTTTTGGGTCAAAATCAGCCCCTCCTTTACCACCACCCATAGGTAATGTAGTTAGACTGTTTTTGAACGTTTGCTCAAAAGCTAAAAATTTCAAAATACTTAGATTAACTGATGGATGAAAACGAATACCTCCTTTGTAGGGACCTATTGCAGAGTTCATTTGAATTCGGTAACCTCGATTTACTTGTGTATTACCAGCATCGTCAATCCAAGTAACGCGAAACATGATTACTCTTTCAGGTTCCACCATTCTTTCCAAAAGCATTTTGTTTTGGTATTTTTTGTTTTGTTCAATAAAAGGAATTACTGTTTCAGCAACTTCCATAACTGCTTGCATAAATTCAGGTTCATGACCATTTCTTTTTGCAACCAATTCCATAAATGAGTTGATACTTTGTGACATAAAATTATACTATTACTGTTTTTAAGAAATCGATTTCGTAAAATCGGACAAATATACATTTTATTCAAATAAAGGCATATTTTTTTTTCTTAAATAGGTGTATATTGGAATAACAAAAAACATAAAGGTTAAGTATTAATTTTGTATTTTAGGATGTAATATTTTTTTTATCCTCAAATATGTCAACTATTTTTTAATTTATTTTATAACTGATTGATGTTTTTATATATTTGTCGAGTTTTGAACTAATTAGTATGCAAATGCCCAATAAATTTATTTTATCCTTGCTATTGTTTTTTGCTTTGTCAAATAACACTAACGCTCAGTTTGGCTTTTCTCATGAAGTAGGAGCTATACTTGGACCAGTTGCCTTTCAATCAGATTATGGACAGCGTGGAGATTTATCTACCAATGTAGGCAACACAGGTTATGGAATAGGAATTATTCATTATTTAAATTTTTCTTACAAGGCAGAGTGTAATTGTTACACTCCTGAAACCTATTTTAATGATCACTTTAAACTAAGAAGTGAATTATCTTACAATAAAACAAATCTACAGCATTTTGGTAAATGGGTTGAGCCAGATAGAACAGGTCTTATTGCAAATCAGTTAAGAGCAATGAGAGGAAGTACCGCGGTAACTAATGTTGGAATGCAATTAGAGTTTTTCCCTTTAAGTATAAGAGAGTTTACCGCAACAATAGGTTCATTTGCACCATTTATTAGTTTAGGAGGGCAATTTAGTTTTTATAATCCTAGAGCATGGTCCGAGTTAGGACCTTTAAATACGCCAATCTCAACGCCAATTAAATATTACGATGCAACTACAAGCCAAGGTGGTACAGTTTGGTCAATCGTATCTAGTATTGGATGCCGATATAAATTAACAGAATTATCAGACTTAATGGTCGATTTAAGATGGCAGTATTACTTCTCAAATTGGGTTGATGGTTTAAATCCAGATCCTACAATTTATACCGAAAATAGAGCAAACGATTGGAACGTATGGTTTAATTTCGGATACATTTACTATCTAAATTAGAAGTTATAAATCTTCTTTTTCAATAGCATCTTTAAAATCAGGATATAAGAACTTGTTGTAAGGGAATCTAGTAATGTGGATTTTTCTAACCGCTTCGTAAACTTTTTCACGAAATTCTTCAAAGTTTTCTTTGTTGGTTGCCGAAATAAATAAGGCATTTTCTTCGCCTACATTATTCATCCAAGTTGATTTCCATTCTTCAAGAGTGTTATGCTTTGAAGTTCTTTCGGTAATTAAATCATCTTCATCGATGACAAGATTTTTATAAGCATCAATTTTGTTAAAAACCATAATGGTTGTTTTGTTTTGGCTCTTTATATCTTGTAGTATTTGATTTACAGAAGCAATGTGTTCTTCAAAATCAGGATGAGAAATGTCAACAACATGCAATAGTAAATCAGCTTCACGAACTTCATCGAGTGTACTTTTAAATGACTCAATTAGTTGAGTGGGTAACTTTCTTATAAAACCAACAGTATCCGATAATAAAAAAGGTAAATTCTTAATAACGACTTTACGAACTGTTGTATCAAGTGTTGCAAATAATTTATTTTCTACAAACACTTCGCTTTTACTGATAACATTCATTAAAGTTGACTTCCCTACATTGGTATATCCTACCAAAGCAACACGAACCATAGCACTACGATTCCCTCTTTGTACTGACATTTGTTTGTCAATTATTTTTATTTTCTCTTTTAATAATGCAATTCGGTCACGAACAATTCTTCTATCAGTTTCAATTTCTGTTTCGCCGGGTCCACGAAGCCCAATACCTCCTTTTTGTCGTTCTAAATGGGTCCACATTCCAGAAAGTCTTGGTAACAAATATTGACATTGAGCCAATTCAACCTGAGTTCTTGCATAAGATGTTTCTGCTCTTTGGGCAAAAATATCAAGAATCAAATGGGTTCTGTCTAAAACTTTACAATCCAGTATTTTCGATATGTTTTTTTGCTGAGATGGCGATAATTCATCATCGAAAATAATTGTAGAAATGTCTTTTTCTTTTATGAATGAATTAATTTCATCCATTTTACCAGTTCCTAAAAAAGTTTTTGGGTTTGGTCGTTCCAGTTTTTGGGAAAACCTTTTAATTACTTGGCCGCCTGCCGTAAAAGTTAAAAACTCTAGTTCGTCAAGATACTCTGTTAACTTTTCTTCGTTTTGATTTTGTGTAATAACCCCAACCAGTATTGTACGTTCAAAACGTATTACTTCTTTTTCTAACATTTGATTTTATTCTGTGGCAAAATTAAGTAATTGAAAGTTAAAAAAAACTATAAAAGTTTAATGAAAAAAACGTAAAAACAAATGAAATCGATTAAATATTTATTAAATGCTAATTTTTTCATAAATTTTACTAATTTTGGGTTTCAAAATTCAAAAAAACTTTAACCAATAATTCAAATTTTCATTTCATGAAAAAATTTACATTACTATTATTATTCCTTTTCATTTCTGTAAGTGGTTATTCACAGCTATTTGGAAATACAGAAGGATTTGAAGGGTTTCCTGCACCAACAGGGGCACTTCCTCAGACTTGGACATTAGGTACAGGCAACTGGGGCGTTTTTGAAAGAAATTCTAACCCAATTGAAGGTACAGATGAAAGCTGGGGAATCAATCCGTTTGCTACAGGTATTCAGTATCAAGGTACAAATTGTGCATCTGTAAGCAGAGAGCAAATTCAACAAGGAAATACTTCGGAAGACTTTTTAGCGACTTCAACAATATCAGTTCCAGCTACTGGAGTAACAGAATTACGCTTTTGGACCAGAATGTTTACAAGTGGTAACCAAGGTACAATATATAAAGTAATGGTTGCGCCAGCAATCTTTCCACAAACAGATCCAAATTCATATACTGATTTGCAACAATGGTCTGAATTAGATTTGATTGTTCCTACATCAAATTTTAATATTTGGACGGAAAAAGTTGTTGATTTGTCAGCTTTTGCGGGTAATGATGTCTATATCGCTTTTGTAAGAGTTTATACGCAGCCTACAGGTGCTCAAGATGGTGACCGTTGGTTAATAGATAATGTTGCCGTTAATACTCAATGTACAACACCAGCTCCAGCCGCTGCTACAGCAATAACATCAACTACGGCAAGTTTAACTTGGACTAACCCGAGTGGTTCTTCTACTTGGGAAATAGAAGTAGTACTTGGTACTGGTGCTCCTACAGGAGTTCCTACCTATCCTGCTTATAGTGGAGCTTTACCTTTTATTGCAACTGGTTTGTTGCCAAATACCGCCTATAAGTATTATGTAAGAGCTATTTGTTCATCAGGATTTTCAAGTCCCTGGTCTGTAGCTTCCCCCATTTTTACCACTCAGATTGCACCACCCGTTTGTGGTGGAAATTTAGTAGATTCTGGAGGAATTGCAGGAAACTATTCAAATAATGAAAATGTTACTACCACAGTAAATCCAGTTACACCAGGTGAGCTTGTTACAGTTACTTTTACAACATTTAATACACAGGCAGGTTCGGATTTTTTAAGAATTTATGATGGCCCTGATGCAACTTTTCCTTTGTTAGCTACTTTATCAGGAACAACATTACCACCATCCTATACATCTTCAGCAGTTTCAGGAGCTTTAACATTTGTATTTATTTCAAACGGGACTACTGTAGCAGCGGGTTATACCGCTAATATTTCTTGTGGGCCAGCTCCAGCTTGTAGAATCCCTACAGCCATAGTATCGAGTTCTATTACTACTACAACAGTTTCATTAAATTGGACTCAACCACCAAATCCTAACACAAGTGTTGCGTCTACTTGGGATATTATTGCTTTGCCTTGTGGTTCGGCCGCACCAAATGCAACCTCAATACCTACAGTTAATGATCTTACTATAGCGCCACCTTACGTTCTTTCTGGTTTAACACCAGCAACATGTTATGATATCTATGTTAGAGCCGTTTGTGGGACTAGTAATAGTGGATGGTCAACAGTAGCAACATCAATTACAACTTTGGTTGCTCCACCAATTTGTGGAGGAAACTTTGTAGACTCAGGGGGAACAACGGGTAATTATGGCAACAACGCAGTCAATCTAACTACTGTTATATGTCCTACAGTTATTAGTGGACCCGATGCAGTAACAGTTACTTTTACTGCTTTTGATACTCAGGCAGCAACTGATATTTTAACTGTATTTGATGGTGATACTAACACGGCAACATTATTGGCTAGTTTATCAGGAACAACATTGCCACCTTCATTTACTTCATCACACCCAACAGGTTGTTTAACATTTGTCTTTAATTCAAATGCCACAACAAATGCTGCGGGTTGGTTAGCAAATGTTACTTGCGCACCAAAACCAGGTTGTACTGCACCAACTGTATTAACAACTCCAACATTTACACATAATACTGCAACATTTGGCTGGACACAGCCTGCTAATCCTGACACAAGTGTTTCATTGGCATGGCAAGTTGTAGCGTTACCTTGTGGTTCACCAGTACCGGTAGGAACTCCTACAACAGGAGTATTTTTTAACAACGTTACTTCAAACCCATTTACCCTTACAGGGCTTACACCTCTTACATGTTATGACATCTATGTAAGATCAGCATGTGGTAGTACATGGTCTGGACCAAGAACAATAACAACTTTAGCAGCCCCACCTGAATGTGGTGGTAACTTTGTAGATGCCGGAGGAACAACTGCAGCTTATGCTGCCAACTCTAATCTACAAACCATTATATGTCCTACAACATTAGGAGATGTAGTAACAGTTACTTTTAACTCGTTTGATACGGAAGCTACTTTTGATGGGTTATATGTATATAATGGTTCAGGTATCGTACCTGCAAATATTATTGCAAGTGCTAATGGCGCTGGAGCTGTGCCAGGAGGCATTGCAGGGTCTTATTGGGGAACTGCAATTCCAGGCCCATTTACTTCTACCGCAGCTGATGGTTGTTTAACCTTTGTTTTTAGAAGCGATGGATCAGTTCAAAATGCGGGTTGGCTTGCGAGTATCACATGTACACCACCACCAACTTGTAGAAGACCTACAACAATAACAACAAATACCGTTACCTCTAATTCGGCTATTTTAAATTGGGTTCAGCCAACTAATCCTAATGGAAGTGTTGCTTCTACATGGCAAATAGTAGCATTACCTTGTGCATCTCCTGCTCCAGTAGGAGACCCAACAACGGGATTAATTTTTAATAACGTTACATCAAATCCATTTACACTTACAGGATTATCACCTGCAACATGTTATACGATATATATTAGAGCGATTTGTAGTACTACAGATGCAAGTACTTGGGCAAACGCCGCAAATGTTACAACCCTTGTGGCACCACCTGTTTGTGGAGGTAACTTTGTAGATGCTGGAGGAACAGGAGCAAATTATGCTGCTAACTCTAATGTAACAACCATTATTTGTCCTACGAATCCTGGGGAGGTAGTTACCGTAACATTTACAGCGTTTGATACGGAAGCTACCTGGGATGGTTTATATGTATATAATGGAACAGGAATAGTGCCAGCAAACATTATAGCTAGTGCCAATGGTGCTGCAAACGTGCCAGGAGGAATTCCAGGTTCTTATTGGGGAAATGCAATTCCAGGACCATTCACATCTTCAGCTGCAGATGGTTGTTTAACCTTTGTTTTCAGGAGTGATGGAGCAGTACAAAATCCGGGTTGGGTTGCCAATGTTACCTGCGCTCCGCCACCAACTTGTAGAAGACCTGCAACAATAACAACAACTACTGTTACCTCTAATTCGGCTATTTTAAATTGGGTTCAGCCAACTAATCCTAACGGAAGTGTTGCTTCTACATGGCAAATTGTAGCTTTACCTTGTGCATCTCCTGCTCCAGTAGGAAATCCAACTACGGGGCTAATTTTTAATAACGTTACATCAAATCCATTTACACTTACAGGATTATCACCTGCAACATGTTATACAATATATATAAGAGCGATTTGTAGTACTACAGATGCAAGTACTTGGGCAAATGCAGCAAATATTACAACCCTTGTGGCACCACCTGTTTGTGGAGGTAACTTTGTGGATGCTGGAGGAACAGGAGCAAATTATGCTGCTAACTCTAATGTGACAACCATTATTTGTCCTACTAATCCTGGAGAAATAGTTACCGTAACATTTACAGCGTTTGATACGGAAGCCACCTGGGATGGTTTATATGTTTATGATGGTACAGGAATAGTGCCAGCCAATATTATAGCGAGTGCCAATGGAGCCGCAAACGTGCCAGGAGGAATTCCAGGTTCTTATTGGGGAAATGCAATTCCAGGGCCATTCACATCTACAGCTGCAGATGGTTGTTTAACCTTTGTTTTCAGGAGTGATGGTGCAGTACAAAATCCAGGCTGGGTTGCCAATGTAACCTGTTCACCAGCCCCAACTTGTTTAAGACCAAGTACTATAACCGCTACACCAATAACACAAACATCAGCGGTACTCAATTGGGTACAACTGCCAAATCCTAATGGGTCAACTGCAACAGCGTGGGAAGTTTTGGTATTGCCTGCGGGTTCACCTGTGCCTACAGGTCCTGGAATTCCAGTTACAAGTTTACCTTATAATGTTAATACGTTAACCCCAGGAACTGCTTATGTTTTCTATGTTAGAGCAATTTGTTCATCATCTGATGCTAGTCAATGGTCAGCATTTAATTTTGCTACTTTGCCATTAAATGACGAGTGTGTTAATGCAACATTTGCAATAGTTAATCAAAACTTAAACTGTGTTCAAACTACTCCAGGGACTTTAGCAGGTGCAACAGCATCACTTCCAGCTACAACATGTGGTGGCGCTGGTGCGGCTAATGATGATGTTTGGTTCACGTTTACAGCAACAACTGTAACTCATGTAATTTCATTTACCAATGTTACTCCAGCAACTGCTTTAAGTTATGCTATTTATCAAGGAACTTGTACAGGTTTAACTGAGGTTGGTTGTAATACAGGAGCAGGATTAGTGGCAGGAACAACTTACTATATTAGAGTATTTTCAACAGGAACGGTTCCCGTATTTACTAATTTTAATCTATGTATTGGTACATTACCGTGTACTGAGGCACCAGCTTTTTGTACAGGTCAGACAGTTACATATGCAAATGCAACCAATGTTCCTAGTTTAGGACAAATAGGATGTTTATTTACATCTCCTAACCCCGCCTTTTTCTTTTTACAAGTTAACCAAGCAGGTCCATTAAGTTATTTAATTTCTCAGGTTACTAATGCAGGAGTTGGAATTGATGTTGATTATGTTGCTTGGGGACCATTTACAGATTTAAATAGTGCTTGTACTGGAGTTCCAGCGAATCCCCTTGCACAAACAGTTCCAATACCTACACCACTTACGGGATGCCCTGGCACACTTCATGCATGTAGTTACTCTATTGCTCCGCAGGAAATTATGTGTATTCCTAATGCACAACTATGTGATGTTTATGTAATTATGATTACAAACTTCTCAAATCAAGCAGGTACTGTGACATTTACACAAACCAATACCGGAGGAGGAACTACAGCTTGTTTTCCTATAAATACGTTTAATTATTCTCAAACGAATTATTGTCAAAACCAACCTAATCCAACTCCAGTTTTGGCTCCAGGAGCTTCAGCAGGTACGTATACTTCTACCCCTGGATTGGTTATTGATCCTGTAACTGGAACTATTGACTTATTAGCGAGTATTCCTGGTCCTTATGTAATTACGAGTACTTCAGCTACAACTATCGGAGGGACTTGTAATACTATTCCATTTATAACTACATCAAGAACTGTTATTATTACTGCTCCTGCGAGTGCAACAATTGCTTATTCAGTAGCTTCTTTTTGTAATAACATCACTACGGCTCAAGGAGTAACAAGAACTGGAACTTCAGGAGGTACCTATTCAGCAACACCAGCTGGGTTATTACTAAATGCTATTACTGGTGAGATACTACCTGTTGCAAGTGCGCCAGGTCTTTATACTGTAACCTATACTATTCCAGCTACTGGAGGTTGTGCTATATTTACAACAACAACTCAAGTTGAAATCATTAATGCGCCGATACCAACTTTTACACAAGTGGATCCAATTTGTCCAGGCGATCCTTTAGCTGATTTACCAACGGTTTCGTCTGGTGCATTTCCAGGAATTACCGGTACTTGGTCACCAGCAATTAATAATTTAGCGACTACAACCTATACTTTTACTCCAGATGCAGGACAGTGTGCTAGACTAGCAACAATGACTATTAGTGTTGGCTCAACGACCCCTACATTTACTCAAGTTGCACCAATATGTCCTGGAGCTACTTTAGCGGAATTACCAACAACTTCTAACGCACCTGATTTTATAACTGGTGTTTGGTCACCAGCAATTAATAATTTGCAGACTACAACTTATACTTTTACTCCAACTTCGGGAACTTGTGTAGGAACAGCAACAATGACAATACAAGTTTTACCTAATACAATAGTGCCTACATTTACACCGGTAGCTCCTATTTGTCCTAACGGTACTTTGGCAGCTTTACCAACCACATCAAATTTACCAAACAGTATATCAGGTTCATGGTCACCAGCGTTAGATAATACAGTGACAACTACTTATACTTTTACACCAAATACGGGTCAATGTGCACTACCAACTACCTTACAGGTTATAGTGAATCCAGAGTTACAAGTATCAGTAAATAGCCCAACATTCTGTCAAGGTTCTTCGGCAACCGTAACCGCAAGTCCAGCTATACCAGGAAATTACAATTATGCTTGGACAGTTCCAGCAGGTGTAACTGATCCAGGAAACGTTGCTTCTTTCCCAACTACAGTTGTTGGAACATACACCGTTGTTATTTCACAGATAAATACATTCTGTAATAATGATTTTGAAACACCAGTGGCTACAGGAACTACACCCAACTTAATTCCAGATGCTCAAGTTCCTTGTTGGAATACAACAGCAGCAGATGGTGTTATCGAATATTGGCCTTCTGGTTTTGAAGGAGTTGCTCCTTATTCTGGAAATAACCTTGTAGAGTTAAATGCAAACACTCCAGGAACATTATTTCAAGATTTTAATGTTGTTCCTGGGACTTCGATATCTGTTTCATTTGCTCATAGAGGACGTCAAGGAACAGATGTAGTTGGAGTAGAAGTAGGTCCTGTTGGAGGACCATATGTTAGTTTAGGCAACTTTTCTGATGGTAATACTGCTTGGGGATTTTATACTGTAAATTATACTATTCCTGCAGGTAGTAATACTAATTATAGATTACGATTTGTTTCTGTTTCAAGTACAGGAGGGAATCCAAGTATCGGTAATTTATTAGATGCCATTTCAATTTCAAGTTTGAGTTGTCCTTCACAACCTTCATCTGGAGTTGTTTCACTTCAAGCTTTACCAGCTCCAACGGTAACAGTTATTGACCCAACATGTGCGGTACCAACGGGTATAATAACGGTTGATAGCCCACTTAATCCTACTACAGGAGCTTTACCAGTTAATTTATTTATTTCAGAAGTTACTGATGCACCTCAAGGTTTAGGTTCTTTATCATATGTTGAAATATATAACGGTACAGGAGCTGCTATCGATTTAAGTAATTATAAATTAAAAACGTACAATAATGGTTCAGCTACTGTAAATCCATCTTGTGACAATACTTTATCAGGTATCTTGAACAACAATAGTACCGTTGTTGTTGCAGTTGGATCTAATGCAAATCAAGGTGGAATAATTCCAAATATTGTATTCTCCGGATGTACTGGGGTTAATGATAACGATAATTTCAGATTAACAACTAGCGCAGATGTTGAAATTGATTTATGGGGTAGAACAGACGGAAATAGTTTTACACCATCAGGTCAAGCTGGATATACTTATAGAAGATTAGCCACTGCAACAGTTCCAAGTTTAGTTTGGAATGAAGCTGATTGGACTGTTTTAGATGATGTTTCTGATGTTGTAGATTATTCAAATGTTGGAACCTACTCTTATTTTACATCTAATTATGAATATAGTTTAGACGGAGGTGCTTTTCAATCAAGTAATACTTTTAGTGGACCACTTGTTACCCCAGGAGTTCATACAATAACGGTTCGTGATTTAGTAACAGGATGTTTGTCACTTCCATTCACAGTAACAGTTGGAAATATTGTTAATCAGATAACTCCAACATTTAGTTTTGGAACTGCATTGACGATTTGTTCAGGAGATACGGTACCAAATTTACCAACATTATCGGATAACGCTGTTGCAGGAACATGGTCACCTTTAGTTATTGATAATGCAAATAGTGGGACTTATACCTTTACACCAGATGCCGGACAATGTGCATCTACCACAACACTTACAGTAACGGTAACTCCTCAAACAACTCCGACCTTTAGTTTTGGAACTAGTTTGACCATTTGTTCAGGTGAAGCTGTCCCATCGTTACCAAATGGTTCAGATAATGCTATTCCAGGAACATGGTCACCATTAGTTATTGATAATGCAAATAGTGGAACCTATACTTTTACACCAGATGCAGGTCAATGTGCTACAACCACCACTCTCACTGTAACAGTTACGCCACGAACAACACCAACCTTTAGTTTTGGGACAAGTTTAACAATTTGTACAGGAGATACTGCTCCAACTTTGATAACTACTTCAGACAATACTATTCCTGGAACATGGTTCCCTACAACTGTTGATAATGCAAACAGTGGAACGTATACTTTTACACCTGATGTAGGACAATGTGCTACAACAACTACACTTACCGTAACGGTAACTCCTCAAACAACACCAACCTTTAGTTTCGGAACTAGTTTGACTATATGTTCAGGAGACGCTGTACCTGTGTTACCAAATGCTTCCAATAATTCTATTAATGGAACCTGGTCACCGACTACTGTTGACAACGCAAATAATGGAACGTATACTTTTACACCAAATGCAGGTCAATGTGCTACAACTGCCTCACTTTCTGTAACAGTTACGCCAAGAACTACGCCAACGTTTAGTTTTGGAACTAGTTTAACTATTTGTTCAGGAGATGCTGTTCCAACATTACCAAATGTATCAAGCAATTCAATTAATGGAACATGGTCACCAGCAGTTATTAATACTTTAAATACAGGAACCTATACATTTACTCCAGGAACAAGCGAATGCGCTGTGCCTACAACATTTACAGTAACAGTTACGCCAAGAACTACACCAACGTTTAGTTTTGGGACAGCTTTAACGATTTGTTCAGGTGCCGCTGTGCCAGTTTTAGCATCTACTTCAGATAATACAATTCCTGGAACATGGGTGCCAGCTTTGGTAAACAACCTGACTTCTGGAACGTATACATTTACTCCAGATGCAGGTCAATGTGCTACTACTACAACCTTATCGGTAACAGTAACCTCACCAATTCTTGTAGAGCTTAGCGGAGGTTGTCAAAGTGTTCAGTATATTTTAACGGCAACCCCTTTAAGCGGTTCATTTGATCCCCTAACAGCTACTTATTTATGGCAAAATGCCTTAGGAGTTGATGTTGGTACAAATCAAAGTCTTGTTGTTCCAGAAGCTGGTTCATATACAGTTACTGTAACCTCTAATGGTTGTTCTATTGTTTCAATACCTTTTGTGGTTGAATCAGTAGCTTGTCAAATTCAAAAAGGAATTTCGGTTAATAATGATGGACTAAATGACACTTTTGATTTAACAGGGTTTGATGTTAAAAAGCTTATCATATTCAATAGATTAGGAATGCAGGTTTATTCACGTTCAAATTATATTAACGAATGGGGAGGAAAATCTGATGATGGCGATGAATTACCAGACGGTACGTATTTCTATAATATCGAACAACGTTCAGGAGAAGTTAGAACGGGCTGGATTTACATCAATAGAGCACAATAAACTTAAAATTAGCATACAAAATAAAACAAAACAAGATGAAGAAAATCTATTT
>CANHWG010000013.1 GCA_947464335.1 Flavobacteriaceae bacterium | reverse complement strand
TTTTAAACTCCTCGTCAAACTGTTTTTCTATGAACTTATATACTTTAGCGGGGTGCAAATATAAATACTAAATCTAACTAATTCCAAATCTTTTTTACCCTTTTTTATGGCTTTTTTTAATCCGCTGATAACTTGTTGTTTACGAAACAACTACGAACTTTACATGATTATTCTAAAGAAAACGCTAATCAAAAATGGCGTTTTTACTTTTGACCGTAATAGATTCCCGCATGCGCGGGAATTACAAATAAATGGGTAAATTGACTTAAAATAACCAAAAGCGCTCGATAGCCCCGATAGGAGTGGAAATCCTGACATTGCGTTGGACAATCATGATGAGATTAGCAACGCTCAGTTCCCTACGCTCGGGTGTCTTCGTTCCTCGCAATGACAGATTGCAACAGATAGCGGGACGACGCGTCCTGAGAAATTAATTGCTGTGCTTCGACTAATCGAAACGGATGGATTTGGATGGGGTAATTTTGGTAATGATGTACGATGGTATCAGTAACACCAATAAACATATAGCAACGGTACCGAGGTTTAAGCCGAGTATATAGAACAGATTTATATCTACGGGTGCGACGTTTACATAATAACTTTCGGGGTTAAGTTTGATGACTTCAAACTGTTTTTGAATCAGCAGTAAGGCAATTCCAATACCATTTCCCCACAATAATCCGCGACCAATTAGATATGCCGCATTGTAGAGAAATACTTTTCGGATGGACCAATTATTGGCGCCAAGTGATTTTAGAATTCCAATCATTTGGGTTCTTTCGAGAATTAAAACTAGCAAAGCCACTACCATATTTATAGAAGAAACGGCAATCATAACAATTAAAATAACTATAATATTGAAATCGAAAAGTTTGAGCCATTCGAATATATAATAGTATTTCTCGACTATGGTTTGAGAGTCGAGAGTAGATGATGTTTCTTGATAAACCTGTTGTCCTTTACTTTCTATTTGAGTAAAATCGTTTACAAAAACTTCGAAAGAACCGATTTCATCCGAATGCCATTTGTTGATGCGTTGCACGTGACGAATATCGCCAATAACATAATTGGCATCGAACTCTTGAAAGCCCGAATTATAGATTCCGACTATTTTAAAATTACGAAGGTTATATCCTTCGCTGTTTTCTTTCATGAAATAGGTTACGAACTTATCGCCAAGCTTTAATCCTAATCGATTGCATAAATATTGTGAAATCAACGTTTCTTCGTTAAGCTTGGTTTTAAAGTTAGGCAGTCTTCCTTTAACTAAATATTCTGTCAAATTATTAGTTTGATAGTCTTTTCCAACTCCTTTAAAGATTATACCTTCGAAAGCTGATTCGGTTCTGATGATTCCAGCTTTACTGGCAACTGCTTGAACGTGAGTTATACCGTCAACGTTTTTAAAGCTGGGATAGAAATTTTGACGAATGGAAATCGGCTTAGTGCTGACATCCGAATTGTTATCATTATAGCCAGAGATAATTATATGTCCGTTAAACGCAGAGACTTTTTGGCGGATTTTTTGCTGTAACCCGATTCCGGTGGCAATAGAAACAATCATCATAATCATTCCAAGTGCAATGGCGGTGATGGCAATTTTTATTATTGGCGCGGAAATACTACTTTTATGGTCTTTAGCAGTAATGAGTCGTTTTGCTATAAAATATTCTAATTTCAATGGTATGATTTCAAATTTGGTGTTCAAAAATACAGTTTTATTCTCGGTTTTGCTAATGCTTTCGTGCGGCAGTTTAGTTAAGAGCAAAGAAGAAGGAAGAAAGAAAAAAGAAATTATTACAGAGAATACAACCATAGAAATACAAACCGGTGCTGATAATTCTTCTGTATATCTTCCACTATTAAAAGACAAAAAAGTTGGAATTGTGACCAATCAGACTGGAATCCTTTACAATAAAACTCATGTAGTTGATTTTCTTTTAGAACAAAAAATAAACCTCCAAAAAATATTTGCTCCCGAACACGGTTTTCGAGGTACAGCAGATGCTGGTGAACACGTTGTTGATGGTAAAGACACCAAAACAGGTTTGCCGATTATTTCACTTTATGGTGATAATAAAAAACCTAAACCTGAACAGTTAGCTGGACTTGATGTTTTAGTATTTGATTTGCAGGATGTTGGTGCCCGATTTTATACTTATATTTCTTCATTGCATTATGTTATGGAAGCTTGTGCTGAAAATAAAATTCAGCTTATTGTTTTGGACAGTCCCAATCCGAATGGCGGTATTGTTGACGGACCGATACTCGAAAAAGAATTCACCAGTTTTGTGGGGATGCATCCGATTACGTTATTGCATGGTATGACCATTGGCGAATATGCCCAAATGATTAATGGTGAAAAATGGTTGAAAAATAGTGTTCAATGTAATCTTACCGTAATTCCATGTTTAAATTACAAAAGAGAAATGGCTTACTCATTGCCTGTAAAACCATCGCCGAATTTACCTAATGATCAAGCCATTAATTTGTATGCGAGTTTGTGTTTGTTTGAGGGAACCAATGTTAGTGTGGGACGAGGCACTGAAAAGCAGTTTCAGATATATGGTTCTCCTTTTTTACCAAAGAGTAATTTTAGTTTTACTCCGATTCCGAATTTTGGAGCCAAAGAACCAATGCATAAAGGACTTGTTTGCCATGGTGAAGATTTATCTACAATAACTAAAGTAAAACAATTAGAGTTGAAGTGGCTTATCAAAGCGTATCAAACCACCGCTGATAAGTCAAAATTCTTCAATAGTTTCTTTACCAAATTGGCAGGAACCAAAAAACTGCAAGAACAAATAGAAACTGGAACATCTGAAGCAGAAATCAGAAAATCTTGGGAGAAAGGAATAAATGAATTTAAGGAAATGCGTAAAAAGTATTTGATTTATTAAATCTTGACTTCAATCTCCGGATTGATTTTCAATAATTCATCCACAAAAGCTTGCTTATCTTTTGGTGAAATATACACTTCGTCGTATTTATTGTAAAAGACAGCAATTCGATCTAATGATAACGCAGGCGCGCTCAAAATGCTATTTGTTTTTTCTATTTTTCTGATTTTTGAAATTTCGATTTTATCGTTTACGATAAACATACATTTAACAATCAGCCGGTTTTCTGTAATGATATATCTGGTAGATTTTGAAATAAAAACTATAAGTAATAACGTCAATAATAGTCCCAGATAGCCATACCATTCACCCTCAATAATACTTTGAATACTTCTGAAAATAGGATAAACTAAAACTAATCCCAGCCACCAATCTATTTTTGATTTATATGTTTGCATGTTATAAAGGTAATTTTTTCTTCATTGCTTCTACAATATTGAATGCTGCTGGACAAATGGCGACATTTTTTAAAGTCAAATCGGTAATTTGATTGAATTTTTTTCGGTCGGTATGCGGAAATTCGCGACACGCTTTTGGTCGCACATCATAAATCATACAGTAATTTTGATTGTCTAAAAACGTACACGGAACGCTTTGTAATACATAATCCTTATCTTCATCAATACGAAGATATTGGTCGATGAATTGCTGTGGTTTTTGTTTTAGATGTTTTGAAATGCGTTCAATATCGGCGGAAGTAAATAGCGGTCCAGTCGTTTTACAGCAATTAGCGCAGTTTAAGCAATCGGTTTTTTTGAATTCAGCATCATGCAATTCCTGCATCACATAATCTAAATTCTTAGGCGTTTTCTTTTTCAGCTTATCGAAATACTTTTTGTTTTCGATATGCTTATCTTTGGCTAGTTTTTGTATTTCGTTTAAGGAAGGTTTCAAACTCATGGTGCAAAATTAAACAACTTCTGATTAAATTAACTTAAAAACTGAGGAGATTGCTTCGTACCTCGCAATGACAATATGAAAGACCTTTTTGGCAAAGCCATCCTTGATTTTCAAACTAACAATTCGCCTGAAGATATTGTAACCGAAACCAATATCTCGGAAGCAGATGAAATGAGTGTAAACTATCTTTTCAGAAGTTATAACGAAATGCCAAAAATCGAAAAGAAAGCATTACAACTTTGCAAAGGAAAAGTACTCGATGTTGGTTGTGGTGCCGGAAGTCACGCTTTGTATCTTCAAGAAAAAGGATTTGAGGTAACTGCTATTGATATTTCTGAAAATGCCATTAAAGCTTGCGAACTACGCGGCTTGAAAAATACTAGCATACAAAATATTTTAGATTTAGAAAACGATACTTTTGATACTATTATCTTATTAATGAATGGCACTGGTATTTTTGGAACATTAAAAGAAACTTCGAAACATCTTCAAAAATTGAAATCGCTTCTGAATCTGAATGGTCAAATATTAATAGACAGTTCTGACATCATTTATATGTTTGATGAAAATGAAGACGGTAGTTACAACGTTCCGGCTGAAGGTTATTATGGCGAATTGGCATTTACCATTTCGTATAAAGGAGCAACTGAAACACCTTTTTCATGGTTGTATCTCGATTATAATACTTTGCAAAATGCGGCTCATGCAAATGGTTTGCAATGTGAATTGGTTTGTGAAGGCAAACACTATGATTATTTAGCAAGATTGACTTTATAAATCATAATCCTCAGACCGTATTAAAATATAATTTTTATGGGATATTTAAATACTTATGCGTTTGCAATGATACGCGCCACTTTGTATTTTTCATGACATAATCTACAATGAGTGGCGTCATTTCTTCTTTTTTACTCCATTCGGGTTGCAGAAAAAGAATAGCATTTGGATTCACCAAATTTGCTTGTTCTTCGGCAAAAATAAAATCGTGTTTGTTATATACAATTACTTTTAATTCATTGGCGATGGAATAAGCATCAGCAACTGGTAATTTATTTTTCTTTGGCGAAAGGCAAAACCAATCCCAAGTTCCGGTAACAGGATATGCACCCGAGGTTTCGATATGTACTTTTAAGTTTTTCTCATTTAATTTTTGAGTAAGTAAAGTCATGTCCCACGTTAAAGGTTCGCCACCCGTTACTACAACCGTATCAGCATATTTGGCAGCATTAGAAACTATTGCTTCGGTGGTAGTTGGAGGATGCAATTCGGCATTCCAACTTTCTTTAACATCACACCAATGACAACCTACATCACAACCACCAATTCTTATAAAATAAGCGGCAGTTCCTGTATGAAATCCTTCACCCTGAATAGTATAGAATTCTTCCATCAAGGGAAGCATTTCGCCTTTATCTACAGCTAATTGTGTTTCTTTTGTTAACATTGTATTTATTCTAGGCGGCAAAGATAAGTCCTTTTAAATAAAAAACCGCTCCAAGATTTTGGAACGGTTCTTTTTATGTCTTTTAATAAATTATTTTTTTGTCAATAATTTAATAGAACTCAAGGCATATTCATTTGCAGGGTCTAAAGCTAATGTCTTATTGAAATACTCAACAGCTTTTGTTTTGTCAGAATTAGCAAAAACTGCCGCTATATTGTTATAAGCTTCAATAAATTTATTTTTATTTTTAGTTACTTCATCTGCTCCTTTTTCGGTTACTACTCGTAAATAATCTTCATAATATTTGGCCATCATTTCATCGTTCTCAATCAGTTTATTTGTTCTTGCTCTAAAAATGTAAGCATCCTGAGTTGTTGGCGAAGCAGTAATCACATTTCCAAAAGCAACATCTGCTTTTGCTAATGCAATTGGATCGGGTTTAACAACATCTTTTCTAGTATTATCATAATACAATGAATTTCCTAAATAGAAATTATCAATTAAATAATTTTTAGAGGTTGGATTCGTAACCGCAACTTCAAAAACTGCCGCTGCAGCAGCAAATGCTTTTTGGTCGTATAGTTTCTTCCCTATTTCATTAAATTCATTAGCTGCTAATGGCTCCATTTCCATTGCTTTTTTTAGGTCTGCAATTCCTGAAGCTAATTGTGTTGGGCCTACTGATTTACCATCGGCACTAGTACCTTTTTTAATTTTGGCTTGACCTAAATATAAATAATCTCTTGGAATTATTTTGTTTGAAGGATTAGAGGTAAACTTTTGTAACGCCTCTAATGCTGCATCAACATTGCCATTTTCATAAGCAGAATATCCTAAATAACGAAGTATTCTTGGATTGACACCATCTAATTCTTTCATTTTATTGGCTTCTAATTCTAATGCTTTGTAATCTTTAGCCAATATTAAAAAATCAGCATGACGCATACGGGAAGTGATTGAATAATCGGTTAAAGTTAAATATTGTTCGTAAAAACTTAAAGCTTTTTGAATATTTTCATTGTAGGTTTTCGGAATATTATTAGCCCATAAATAATAGGTTTCGGCTAATTCGCGATAAACAGGTCCGTAATTTGGGTTAATACTAATTACTTCATTGTAGGCCTTTACCGCTTCTGTATATGCTTTTGCTCCTTTTAATAAAACCCCTAATTGCATTTTAGCTCTAATCAAAGAGCTATCATATTGATATGCATTTCGATAGGCCACATAAGAATCATTTTGATTTTTATCGCCATAATAGGCATCCCCTAAAGCTAATTGAACTTGAGCATCATTAGGACTTGTCGCTGCAGCTTTTGTTAATATAGCAATGGCACTTTTATAATCGGGCTTGTCAGCATTCATGTATGCTCGTGCTATATAAACATATTCTTCAACATCTTTCTTTTTCAATTCCTTGATAACCATATCAAATTTAGCTTGAGCGGCTGCTTTATTGTTGGCGTCCAAATCTAATTGTGCTAAACCTATAGTATTGAATCGAGCTGCTTCTGATGCTACTAATCCTTTTTGAAAATAAATAGAAGCTGAATCAGAAATATTTTGTTTCAAATAAATAGTTCCTAATAGAAAAGTAGCTTTCCCATTGGATGGTTTTGCCAGTATAATTGATTTTAACATCGATTTGGCTTTCTCAAATTGTTCGGCATCAATGGCTTTCTTTGCAGGTTCTAAATCTTGTGCTTTGGCAACAGTTGTTGCGATTAAAGCCATGCTGAAAATTTTAAACTTATTCATCTTCTTCAAATTAATTTTTATTTTTTACTAATTGTATTTCGTATTACGATTTTTCTACTTGGCGTTCGTTCAGGTACTAAACCTGATTTTAAAATTATGCGTTGTCCTCTTTCTCCACCAAGAAAGGATGCAAATCCCATTCCAAGTCCAGAATATCCTTGACAATTCACGATGTGCAAATGGCGTGCCAATGGATATTTCCCTAATGCTAGATTATCTTGTGTTGGAAAAAAATACTCCGATTTGTTTCTGTCTTTTACCGCTAAAACATTGACTTTATTTACAGCTTCTTCCAAATCTAATGGCGGTTGAAAAATCCAATTGATTCCAATAATACCAATCATTTCTTTATTTTGAGCAACATATTTTATAACTTCTTCATTTGATTTTAATGAAAAAATGTTTTTTTGATTAGCAATTGCTACCCCTGAAATATCAGCTAAACATCTTACTGTGCTAGAATTAGCATTATCAAAAACCAACCCTTTGATGGTCGGTACAGATTTCCCTTTTAAAAAATCAATTACATCTTGCAAAACTAACAAAGTATCATTAGTCGTCTTGTTTTTGATGAATGTCACTGCATCTGTCGCAAATGGAGTAATTCTGGGTTTTATTTTTTTTGTTTGAAAAGCTTTCAATTCATCATCTGAAAGTGTTCTTGTTAAAATAGCGATTTTAGCCGTTTCGTTCATTAATGAATTGATGATTTCATTTTCAGATTTAGATACTAAGTTCAATTTTGCCTTGTACTCTGTTTCAAAAACAGCCGTTTCATCTTCAATTATTGGCACTATTGATTCGTCAACATAAATGGTTGCTTTGCCTTCAAGAATAGTATCACTATTTTCATGTTTCTTTTGACAAGAAAAAACAAAAAGTAGTGTTAGCAATACAAAACCAATAAGTGTTTTGGTTAATTTATTCATCATCTAAAGCATTCAATCGTTTCATCTGAGTAATAAAACGTAATAATCCAAATAATAGTATACTACAGCCAACAATTAGTTGCATATTATTGGGCAAATTTAATTTTAATTTATCCCAAAACAACAAAAGTGATCCTAATATACAAAAGGCAATAAAATTCAGTAAGCTAATAACGAGAAGAAATCGCCCTTTAAGCGATTTCTTCTTGAAATTATCTATGATATTTGAAATCATTTATTCCGCTGATTGAATAGAAATTGGCAATGAATATAACACCCTTACTTTTTTTCCATTTTGCTCTCCTGGATTCCATCTTGGACAAGATTTCAAAACTCTGATAGCTTCTTTTCCTGTACCGTATCCGATATCTCTAAGTACTTTAATATCTGTAAGTGAACCATCTTTTTCAACAACAAAGGTCACAAATATTTTTCCTTTCAACCCATCTTCTTCAGGTACCTGAAAATTTTTACCAATGAATTTGTAAAACTTCTCTAATCCACCAGGAAAATCTGGTTTTACTTCGATACCAGCTGTGTTATAGATGTTATTATCTTCTTCTACGACACTCGGACCATTACCCACAGGTTCGACTGTTAATGGTGCATCTGGGTCACCTTTAATAGTTTCGTCACCTAACTTTTTGTCTTTTATTTCTTCTACCTTAGGTGGCTCTTCTGTAATTTCTTCTGTTTTTGCCACAACCGGCTTTACAAACTTCACTTGATCCACTTTTGGAGGTGGTGGTGGAGGTGGTGGAAGATCTTTTGGTTGTTCTTTAGGAGGCATCTTAATAGTAACAATTTTTTGATCTAGTGTTGCGTTGTCGTCATCACCACTAGGAATCATATTGATTAAGATTGGCGCAAAAATAGCCAAACCAAAAATTAATGCTCCAATAATTAAAGAGCGAACAGTCGTTTTTGGATTTTCTTTACGCAACTCATATGCACCATATGCTTTGTTTTTACCTTCAAAAACTATGTCTATCCACTGTCTTTTAAATAAGTCTAACTTCATTTTTAAGTATATTTTTAATTAACATGGATTATTTGTTCATTTGCTCAATGAGGGATTTCTCTTCAGGAGAAATATCATTAACAATTGCGTAGGTTGGAACTTTACAGATTGCCATTTCATCTAAAACATCCACTAAGTTTCTATAAGTTGATTTTTTAGTTGGCTTAATGATAACTATTAAACCTTTGTCTTTACTACCTGTAACTTGAGGTATAGAAACCACTCTCTTTAAAATTTCTTTTCTTAACCCATTTTTACCATACTGAGCATCAGTTGGTTTACCATCTACTTCAGGAGCATCTAAAAGTCCGTGATACCATTTGATTTTATCATTATCACCCATAATTATCGTCATGGTTCTTCTTTGATCAACTTTGATGTCCTTTTCTGGTTCTTTTTTATCTTCTTTGTCAGGCAAACCCAAATCCATAGATTGAGGTTTTGATAACGATGTGGTTAACATAAAAAAGGTAATCAATAAAAATGCTAAATCTACCATGGCTGTTAAATCTACCCTTGGATCTGATTTTTTACTTCTAACTTTACCGTCTTTTTTACCACCGCCACCGCCACTATTTCCTAATTCAGCCATTTTCTATATTATTAATTTTAATAATCTTTTCCTCTTAAACCCGTAACTAAATTAAAGCTATTGATTTTTTGGTCTTGTAAAATATCCATCACTTTTTTGATTTGAGGATATTCTTCTTTAGCATCGCCTTTGATTGCAAATTGAAGTTCTTTTTGGTTAACATCTATGTTTGCTTTTCTTGCGTATTGTATCCAATCTTGTAATTGATTGTTAAGGGAGTCAGAAGGTATTCCTGGTTGCACTCCTTTTTTGGCTCTATCGGCACTTTTCATAGCCAACAACTGTTTCAATCCTTCTATTGGAACTCCAAATTCATCCACTAATGAAAATTGAGTTCTTTCTTGGTCAGTGAAAGTCATTTTATATTTTTGAGCCATATAATCCAAAGTTGCCATACGTATCTCTTTACCTTTAACTCCAAAAAACACTTGTTCTTTTCCATCACTTTTTCCGACAGTTAACATTGCCAAATCTGTATCTGGTAATTTAGTTTGTACTGTTGATGATGGAGTGTCTACTGGGAGCGGTTCAGGCACTTTAGCCGTTGCCGTCAAGATAAAAAACGTAAGCAAAAGGAAAGCCACATCACACATCGCAGTCATGTCGATGGATGTTGATTTTTTGGACATTTTTACTTTAGCCATTATTTATTAGTTTTTATTACAATTTATAGTAAAACTATTATTGCATTATTTTTTTAAACTCCCTCTGAACTTTCTATAAGTATTCACGATAGTAGAACCTGCTTCGTCAATAGAATAAGTTAACGTATCAATTTTAGAAGTAAAGAAATTATAGGTTACAATTGCTAATGCAGAAGTTGAGATACCTGTTGCAGTATTAATCAAAGCTTCAGAGATACCTGTTGCTAAAGCTGCTTGGTCTGGAGTTCCTGCAGAAGCCAAAGCACCAAACGCTTTAATCATCCCTGATACTGTTCCTAATAATCCTCCTAGAGTTCCAAGAGCTACAAGAGTAGATAATATAGTTAAGTTTTTCTCTAACATTGGCATCTCTAAAGAAGTTGCTTCTTCAATTTCTTTGTGAATGGTCTCAGAAGCTTCTTCGCTATTAAAACCTTCTGCTTTTACTTCTTGGTATTTAATCAATGCTGCTTTTACTGCATTGGCTACAGAACCTTGTTGTTTGTCACAAACATTAATAGCGTCTTCAATTTTACCGTCTTTTATGTCACCTTGAACTTTCTTCATAAAGTTATCTAAACTTCCTTTTCCTGAAGCTTTAGAAATAACAAAAAATCTTTCAATTGAAAAAACAATAACCATAAGGAACATACCTAACAAAATAGGAACAATAAATCCTCCTTTGTAAACCATCCCTAAAGTATTTAATGGATGCCCTTTTTCTGGATCTCCTCCTTCAAAGTTTGAAGAATGACCCATACCAAATTGCCAAATTAAATACCCTACAAGAACACATGCTACAATAATGATTCCTGAAACCATTCCTCCAAGGTTTGAACCCCCATCTTTTTTAACGTTTGCCATTTTTTTTAAATTTTAATAGTTTTAATTAATTTATAAGTTTTAGTTGTTAATAAACTTGATTGGTAGCAAATTTAATTTTTTACTTGTAATAAAAAAACTTTTTTTACTTTTAATACTACATCGATATTCTTCTGAAATAAAAGTTTTGATTTCAATTAAAAATTTCTTTAAAATTTATTTAATAATACTATCATTTTAACAATTTTACTAAATAAATATTATCTATATAACGTAAAAAGATTTAAAAATGTATTTTTAAATGCAACTTTAATTTAATGTTAAATTTAAACTGCATCTTCATTTAAAGTAATTCAAGTAACATCTCATTATTTTGAAAAAAATAGTACTTTGCATTACTGTAACAATTTATTAAAACAAATGGTAACAAATTCAGAATTCAGTAAACACATCAATGAAGGTTATACTTCAAAAGGAGAAAGTATCATATTAGGAGGTGCCATTTTAAACGGTGAAGCTGTTGCAGATACTTTTGTAAAAGTACCTCTAAAAACCTTAAATCGACATGGCCTAATTGCAGGCGCAACTGGAACTGGTAAAACAAAAACTATACAGGTTTTATCGGAACAATTGTCGTCCTTTGGAATCCCGGTGTTAATGATGGATATCAAGGGTGATTTTTCGGGAATTGCCAAAGAAGGTGAAGAGAAGTCTTTTATCACTGAACGTCATGCTAAAATTAATATCCCGTTTACTACCGCTTCTTTTCCTGTAGAATTGATGTCGTTATCGCAACAAAATGGGGTTCGACTTCGCGCAACCGTTTCTGAATTTGGGCCCGTTTTATTTTCAAGGATTTTAGACTTGAATGATACTCAATCTGGAGTAGTATCAGTTATTTTTAAATATTGTGACGATTTGAAAATGCCTCTTTTAGATTTGAAAGACATTAAAAAAGTATTGAATTATATTACTGACGAAGGAAAGGATGAAATTTCAGCGAGCTACGGTAAGATATCTACCTCAACTACTGGAATTATTCTTAGAAAGATAATTGAATTAGAGCAACAAGGTGGCGATTTGTTTTTTGGAGAAAAATCATTTGAAATTGATGATTTGATGCGTATTGATGAAAATGGAAAAGGCTATGTAAACATCATTCGCTTGACGGATATTCAGGATAAACCCAAATTATTCTCTACGTTTATGTTGAGTTTATTGGCAGAAATCTATCAGCAAATGCCCGAAAAAGGTGATGTCGAACAACCTGAATTGGTAATCTTTATCGATGAAGCCCATTTAATTTTCAATGAAGCCAGTAAAGCACTTTTAGACCAAATTGAAACCATCATAAAATTAATTCGTTCTAAGGGAATTGGCGTTTATTTTGTAACACAAAATCCGATGGACGTTCCTGCCAGTGTTTTAGCCCAATTGGGATTAAAAATTCAACATGCGTTACGCGCTTTTACAGCCAATGACCGACAAGCCATTAAACAAACTGCGGATAATTATCCAACATCCAACTTTTATAAAACCGATGAAGTATTAACCAGTCTCGGAATTGGAGAAGCTTTTGTAACGGCTTTAAACGAAAAAGGAATTCCAACACCGCTTGCGGCAACCATGATGCGTGCACCCATGAGTAGAATGGATGTTTTGACCGATTCAGAAATTGAAGAATTAAACAACCAATCGAAATTAGTTAGAAAATATGCGGAAGAAATCGACCGCGAAAGTGCTTATGAATTACTAACTAAGAAAATTGATGATGCTGTGCAACAAGCCGAAGCACAAGCCAAAGAAGAAAATCAATCGGAAACTAAGAAAAGTAGCGAACCGAGTACAGGATCTGTAATTGGTAAATCAGTGGTAAAAGTTGTAACGAGTGCTACTTTTATTAGAGGTGTTTTTGGTGTTTTGAGTAAATTATTTAGAAAATAAAAAAACTACTGTTAGAATCTCAATTGATTTATATTTTATAGTATTGGAAGTTTAATTATTTTAACAGATGAAAAAAATTATTTTAATTACATTATTTTTAAACATTTGTGCTTTCTCTCAAAGCAAGCGAGTATTGTTTTTAGGGAATAGTTATACTCAAGTAAATAATTTACCGCAATTGTTTGTAAATGTGGCACAATCAACCAATGACGCTTTCATTGTTGATAGCAACACACCTGGCGGACACACATTGCAGCAACACAATAGCAATGCTACTTCATTGTCAAAAATAAGTCAAGGGAATTGGGATTATGTGGTACTTCAAGAACAAAGTCAGTTACCTTCTTTCCCTATAAATCAAGTTAATTCCCAAGTATTCCCATTTGCTCAAAGTATAAATAATTTGATTGTTGCTCAAAACCCATGTGCTGAAACCGTTTTTTATATGACTTGGGGAAGACAAAACGGCGACAGTCAAAACTGTGCGGCAAATCCAGCGGTTTGCACTTATGAAGGCATGGATGATTTGTTACGAGAGCGCTATATGACAATGACTACAAACAACGAAGCAATCGTTTCTCCTGTTGGAGCAGTTTGGCGGTATTTAAGAACGAATCATCCAACGTTAAATTTATACAGTTCAGATGGAAGTCATCCTTCAATAATTGGTAGTTATGCTGCAGCGTGTTCATTTTATACTACGATAACTCGAAAAAATCCAACGCTAATAACTTTTAATTCTACATTGAGTTCTGAAGAAGCAGCTATAATTAAACTAGCGGTAAAAAATGTCGTATTTGACCAATTGTTGAATTGGAAGATTGGAAATTATGATGTGGTCTCAAATTTTACTTTTTCTAGTAATTCATCAAGTCTTGTAAACTTTCAAAATAACTCTTTATTCGCAACTACTTATGCTTGGGATTTTGGAGACGGGAATTCTTCTAATGAAGTAAATCCTACCCATAACTATGCATCAGAAGGAGAATTCACTGTTAGATTAACTGCTTCAAAATGTGGAAACTTTATAACCTCACAACAGACAATAACAATATCAAACTTATCAAATTCAACTGAAATATATGAAAATATTGAATGTGCAATATTTCCAAATCCGACAAAAGAAAATGTAACAATCACCTCAAATAACATCATTGATGCTATTTCTATTTATGATGTAAACGGAAGATTAATTGATTATATCGAAGTAAAAAGTACACAAAAGAGACTTGATCTTTCTACTAAAAAAGAAGGATTTTATTTTTTAAAAATTAACTCTAATGGAAAAACTTGCACCAAAAAATTGATCAAAAATTAATGAAAAAATACTTTATCCAAAAATCGCCATTCATTGTTCCGACAACTGATGGTAAATTAATTGAAGAACACCACGGAATACCAACCACTGGAAATACTGAAATTTCTATCGCCCACATGATTGCGCCACCCAAATGGAGCGAACCTTTTCAAACTCCGGAGTTTGAGGAATATACTTATATTATTTCAGGCAAAAAACAATTTATTATTGAAGATGAAATAATCGTTTTAGAAAAAGGTCAATCTATAAAAATTGAAGCCAATACTAGAGTTCAATATTCGAATCCGTTTGATGAAGCTTGTGAATATATTGCGATTTGCCAACCGGCGTTTGATTTTAACAAGGTGCATCGGGAGAACGAATAGCCCTAGCCCCGATTGAAGCCAGCTATCATGTAGCGCGGAAAGCGGGAAATAGCTCCTGAAAATTATTTTAATAAAGAAATGATTTTGTTTTCGACTTCTTCACTATTCCATTTTTCTGCAATATTGGGCATTTGCATGACTTCCTCCATGATTTTATTTTGAAAATCACCAATGGCTAAGGCCTCAGAATAGGGCTGAAGACTAAAAGTAACCCTACTATATAAAGGCATCCATTTATCGGGATGCTTGTCTGAGAACCATTTTTCGATTTTCTTTTGAAGTAAGAAATTGGCATCGGCAGTTTTGGTACTCATTTCCATAAAATTTCGAAATGATAATTCCGCTATGGCATCCGCATTTGGTTTTCTTGAATTCTCATAATCATTGAGTAAGTTTGCCCAATCATCTCCATATTTTTCCATCATTTCTTCTAAAACAGTAATGTCTTCAAAGCCCGAATTCATTCCGTGTCCATAAAAGGGTACAATAGCATGGCAAGCATCACCGATAAGGGCAACTTTATCACTAAATGTCCACGGAAAACATTTCATTGTAACCAAATAACTGGTTGGATTTTTGAAAAAATCATCTACTAAATCCGGAATAACTTCTTTGGTATCGGGGAAATTTTTGGCAAAAAAATCGACTAATTGTTCCGTAGTTTTTAAAGAGGCAAATGAATTTTCACCATCATGAGGCATAAACAACGTGCAGGTAAAACTTCCGTCTAAATTGGCCAAAGCCATCAACATAAAATTACCGCGTGGCCAAATGTGTAAAGCGTTTTTGTTTAATTTATGACTTCCGTCTGCATTAGCAGGAATATGCAGTTCTTTATAGCCCATTTTCATGAACTCCTGCGAGTAATCAAACATACTCTGACGCTGCATTCTATGTCGAATCCTAGAAAAAGCGCCATCGGCACCAAAAGTTAGATCATAATTATGGGTTGTCCATTCGCCACGCTCTGTTTCGCCAATAGAAATAGTGGCGGTTGTAAGATCGACATCCCATACTTTTTCTTCAAAGAAAAATTCTACTCCCGCTCTCTCCGCCAAATCGACCATTTTTTTATTCAAAAGCCCTCTTGAAATGGAGTAGATTACCTCTCCGTTTTTACCGTAAAACTGTTCATTAACAGTTTCTTGTCCTACGTGTATGGCGCGTCTGTCAACTGGAATCCCAATGGCTAAAACTTCCACTTCTAACCCAACATCCTGCAGGGTTTTTATACCTCTGTTGGATAAAACTAAATTAATTGAACGACCCGAAAAATTGAGCTTTCTTATATCCGGACTTCTATCATATACGTGTACGATGTGCCCTCTTTTTTTAAGATAAATTCCTAACAAAGAACCAACTAATCCGGAACCAACAACAGCAATTTTTTTGGGAGTTTGCATTTATTTTTTATAAACGGTTTGGCAAATTTAATTCTTTTTAGGTTTGAAGATTAATTTTGTTGATGTAGATTCAATCTCTTTTTTATTGAGTTTCATTTTTCTGAATTTGCCATTGATAAACAATTCGGATTGGTCGTCATAATGCTTACTCATCGGATTGCCTGATTGTCCTGTAGGCAATACAGTCCAACTGTTTTCTATATCGGAAAAGTCGATAATTCTCCTTGTTGATGGTCCGCCTTTAACCTGAATTTCTGCATCATTTGTATAGGTGAATAATTGGTTATCAATCACTTCATTGGTCCCCGAAATTGGAAATGAGCCAACGTTGAAGAAATTACTAAACAATTTCACTTTACCAATTGGATGTTGGAAGGTTACTTGGTGCACTTTCTTCCATTGCCACTGATTGATATCATTGCCTAATTGTTTCTCTAAAGAACCGATTGCTTCTTTAAAAGATTGGGTTAGTATTTCCGATTGTGTTTCTTTTTTGTTTTTTGTTTTGCTATTGTCCCACCAAGGAGATAAAACATTCTGTGTTTGGGCTTCAATCATCTGTTTTACAATATGTGTGCTTAGTAATAAGGTAAAGTTCTCTTCGCCAAATTCGTCTTCAAAAGTAGCTTTAAGGTAAAAATAAATCCACTTATTAAAGATGCTTGGTGCAATATCTTCAAGATTATGAGATGCTTTCCATTCTTTTAAAACGGATAAAGCGTTCCTTTCATTTTCAGAAAATTTTGATGCGTTCAATGGTTTGGTCATATTTGCCACAATGGTTTTGGCTGTTGCCGATGTATTATCAGTAATCATTTTACTGACATCTTCTTTAGTCCAATTATTTTTTGGAGATAATAATCCGTCGATTCGCAAAGCTCTGTCTTTGGGCAGATAATAACCCGGATACAAATACCCATCAATAGGTTCGGGTTGATTGTTCGAGGTATAGACATAATTCCATGCTGGATTGATCGCTGCAGGGTTTTTGGAAAAAGGTATCCATTCTTTTTTATCATCAATGCCGTTTGCGCCATTCAGAATAAAATTAGTATTGACCGATTGATCTACTTTATATAATTTGCCCGATGTAATCCAAGCAATGTTGCCTATGGCATCGCCGTACATAATGTTTAAGCCAGGAGCATGAATCAGTTCGATATTTTTATGAAAACTTTCTAAATCTTTGGCATGTGATAATTCATAAACAGCATCGAGTATAGAATTCTTTTCTTGAGTATAAATCCATGACATGGCTACTGATTTCTTTGTATTTAGACCTTCCAGTAATCCGGTAATGATAGGACCGTGTTGGCTGGATTTTACATTTAACTTTACATCGGAGCTATCTTTTACTTTGATGGTTTTTTGTTGATAGGTAAAATTTTTAAAACCATTAACCGTTTTGTATTGATGTTCATTATTTGGGTTATTTTCTTCCTGAAAGAAATCGACATCGTCGTTTTCAAACATGGTTAAGCCATAAGCATAGGTATGATTGTGCCCTAAAAGCGGAAATGGTGTTCCGGCAATATAATAGCCATACATTTCATAATCGGGACACGTGATGTGTGCTTCATACCAAGTTCCAGGCTGCGAATACATGATATGTGGGTCATTGGCCAAAATGACTTTACCCTTTTTGGTTTTGGCGCCACCAATTACCCAACTATTACTTCCAATAAAAGCCGGAATTGGTGACATTTCTAAAAGATTCGATACTGCTTTTGAAATTTGAGCATATTCTTTATAACTGCCTTTATACGATTTTAATTGTTTGGTGCCAAGCTCACCTTGAATTCCAAAATCCTTTAAATATTCCATTCCAAAACGATCGCGAATATCGGTTAATAACGGGTCGGTTTTTTGAGCCATGGCAAAACTAAACGACATAAATCCGAAGATATTATAAACATCTTTTAAGTTGAATTTCTCCTGTTTTATTCCCAATAAACGGAGTTCAACTGGAGTTGTTCCTACTTCTATGTATTGATTAATTCCATCTAAATAGGCATTGGCTAAGATATAGGTTTGAGAATTTTTATTTAGATGCGCAACGGCTTTTTGAGAGTTTTCATCGATACCAATTCCGGCAAAGAATGTATCGGTTTTTAGTGCTGGATTTCCAAAGATTTCAGAAAGCCGACCAGGAGCAATGCGGCGCATGAGTTCCATTTGCCATAAACGGTCTTGTGCATGCACATAGCCCAATGTAGTCATAGCATCTTTTTGGGTATCGGCATAAATATGTGGAACGCCATATTCATCAAAGTAAACGGTTGTTGGTTTAGATAAATTGGATAAAGATTCTTCTCCTTCGTAGTTGGGTTTTGTGGTTTGTAAATAGCATAAGATTGCTAATACAATTACAAATACTGAAATTAATAGTCCGAACAGAAATTTCTTAAGCCGTTTCATAGTAATGAAGTTTGTAAACAAATATAGCAATAACTACTATATATTATTAACTAACCATTACTCTTCTGAAAACTCCAAAATATCTCCAGGTTGACAATCCAAAGCTTTGCAAATGGATTCAAGTGTGCTGAAACGAATAGCTTTTGCCTTTCCTGTTTTTAATATGGATAAGTTTGACAGGGTTAAATCTACTTTTTCGGATAATTCATTCAATGACATTTTACGCTTAGCCATCATTACATCTAGGTTTACAATTATTGCCATGGCTTATATAGTTAAATCATTTTCATTTTGAATTTCGATGCCTCGTTTAAAAATCTGTGCAATTACAAAAAGCACTACACCCATAAAAAACCACACATCTGCACCACTAAAATGCAGCGTTTCAACCGTTGGCATCGTAACTCCTTGTTTTACATACCAATTAGTATGTTTAGCACCCCAATGAGAAAAAACTCCGATCACTAAAACCAAATAGGACAAATTAAAAATAAATCGTCCTACTTCTTTATTGAAAGGTTGCGGCAAGTTTAGTTTTTTATCGTGTAAAATTTTTACTATCAAGTAAAACATCAGTGCTTTTAGGGTTGCAACCATAAACATTATTATTGTCAAAACAAAAAAATGGCCATTATCAAAAGTATAAAGACTGGACAAATCGATTCCGTTCCAAAAATTATGGGCCGCTAGCGGATTAACATACATAGCAAAAACAGAATTGAACAAAAAACCTCCTGCTTCGATACACAATCCAAGAAAAATTATCCAAGAAAGAATATACAACACTTTCAGGATTTGCTTTGCACTAATTTTGATTTCCATAATTACAGTTTTTAAATTACAGTGCAATAATAATAAATATTTATTGATAAACAATAATTTTTTATTAAAAATAATTAAAAAATAAAATAAAAAAATCTAGATAATTCTGGATTTTTATGGTATTAGAGTAAGAATAGTTGCTTATTTTCTTTCAAAAACAATTTTTTTACCAACATTCATTCCATTATTCTTGGCTAAAACGCCGCACATGTGAAATAACATTCGGGCGCCAACATTGCCATCCCAATCCGTTTCGCCTGGTGCTACTTCAACCAAATCAAAACCAATAATTTCTTTACCGCTTTCGGCTAATTTATTAAACAAATAAGTAGCTTGTTCGAATGAAAATCCACCTGGAACTGGAGTGCCTGTGCTTGGTGCATACCACTGATACATCCCATCAATATCGAAACTAATGCAAACTTTTTGAGGTAAACTTGCAATTATAGCATCACATTGTTCTGCCCAGGTTTTACCTTCAAAAGTTTCCGCAAGTAAATCGGCACTTGTATTGATAAGGACTCTTCCTTTTGATTGTTGAACCACTGCTACTTCTTGCTCACAAAAATCGCGAATTCCCACTTGAACTATTTTTGAAATTTGTGGAATCTGTAATGCATTATACATTATGGAAGCATGAGAATAAGTAAATCCTTCATAAGCAATTCGTAAATCCATATGCGCATCGAGGTGCAAAATTCCATAGTTGTCGTGAATTGATGCTAACGCTTCATAATATCCTAAAGGTGTAGAATGATCTCCGCCAAGCAGCACTACTTTTTTATCTTTTTGCATCCATAATAACACTTTTTCTTTTACTTCGGTATGCAACTCGCGACACACTTTATTAATAGCATTTAAATCTGCAACTAAATTGGGATGATTGTTTAAATCTTCGCCACCTTCTAAAGCTTCGATTATAGGTTGAGCTAAAGTTTTGTAGCGATTCGAATTGATTTTCCAATGTTCAGGTGCTTCATCAAAATACATTCCTAATTTCCATAATTCTGGAAACTCTTGATGATTTAGATCCACTTGAAATGAAGCGTCCAAAACTGCCTCTGGACCATCAGAAGCTCCGGCACCATAACTAACCGTTACTTCCCATGGCACAGGAATAATAATAATTTCTGATTGTTCTGCTGTGAATGGTAATCCAAAAATGGTGGCATCTGCTAAACCTGGTTGACTTGGATCGAAAGTGTCTATGATTTGTTGCTTGGTCATACTTCTATAATTGAAAGCGGCAAAGTTATCCCGAAACTTCGGGATTGCAAAGTAATTTTTTATATGTATATAAAAAACAAAGCCACACTACTTTCGCATTGTGGCTTTGATTAGTTATCTATTATAAAATTTATTCTTTGATAAACTTATAAGTTGCTTTAGCATTATTGAAATAAACACTATAAATACCTTTCGCTAATGAAGAGATATCAATACTTTCTTCATTAGAAGTGATTGCTTTATTCAAAACAACTTGTCCTAACATATTAAAGATTGTCACGTTTTCATTACTATCAAAATCGCCTTTAACATTTAATGTACTCGTTGCTGGATTTGGATATAAAATAAAATTGTTTTTAACTTCTTCCGTAACTCCTAAATTAGCATTCACAGTGAGTTGAAATGTTCTTTGCACGTTAGAAGCGCCACTTGTAGCAGTCATAGTTATGGTATAAGTGCCTGGTGATAAAACAGTACCAACTATTGGTGATTGTGTTAAACCTGCATTACAATTTGCTGTAATTGGATTAGCTAGCGTAGCATAACTTGGAAGCGTATAAGTATTACCAGCTCCTGCAGTAACGGTTTGGTTAGCAATAGGATTCATTTGTAAGGTTAATGCTGGCATTGTGTAACCTGCTTCTACAAATTTTTCTGTCATCAACGCGATATCAGCGCATGGATAGTTCATGTTTCTTGCAGCCGTTCTAACTGCAATGGCAGCATTTTGCTGATTAGTCGAACTCACTGTTAAGTCTAAACCATTTAAAAAAGCTTTATCTGTTTTAACTTTACCTATACCATCCCAGATTTTCATCAAGGCAGTTGCCCAAATTTGTCCGTCAGTATGAATCTGTCCTACTAAACCACCGCTATATGATGATGCATAGTCAGTAGTTCTTCCGTCCCAAAAAGGATTGTGACCATCCCAACTAAAAACCCAGTTATACTGTGGCACACTAGAATTCCATTGATTTAAACTTCTACTATGAGAAACTGCCCAATAATCACCACATCCTTCGCTTAATCCGTTTACTTGTGAAAGTCCACCACCGGTAATCCAATCATGTAATCCGTGACCCAACTCATGCAATACTACATCTGCATCTTCAGCATCATCAACACCACCTTCACCAAATTGCAATTGCCCATTACTATAAAAGGAATTGTCAGCCGAATTGGCACCATGAGGGTCGAACAATACAGCACCTGCATTAGCGGCTTGATAAGGAATACATGGTATTTGTAAAGTTTCATTGATATATCGTAAACTATTATCTAAATGATAAAAAGCATTAACCGCTTCAAAACCATCTTGTGCTCTTGTAAAACTAAAATTAGAGGTAGTTTGTGTAAACAATCCTTTTGCTGGAGAACCTAACTCTCTGATTTCTGCATACCTGCTTTTTAAAGTATAAACTCCACCTGTTAAATCAATTTCTGGCAAGGTTACTGTAACTCTTGCGTTATTCATTTGAGTAGTTGCCGCATCATTTCCATCTGAAAAGCCGGTCGCTCCATAAAATGCTCCCGCCTGAGATAGAGGATCTGGATTAAAAACCAATGCGGTACCAGTTGCCACTGCTAAAGGTGCCATTGGCAAAGGTGATTTACTTTTATTGTCTTCATCATGCTTATGATTACCATAATAAAAAGCAATGTCTTTTGTACTTAACACTTCTCCTGATTGTGCATCAATAATAGTCTCCCAACTTCCAGTTTTAGCATAAGAATCAGTAAGTACTCTATACACTAGCTTCGTTGTCTCTAATTTGTTATATACAAATAATTTACATTCTTGAAACGTAATGTCGCTATTGATACTCAAAGCTTGATTTGAAATTTCGATAGCGTTGTCTTTATTAATTGCTGGAATAGTATTGATACTAGCTACAGCTTTATCATACGTTGCATCTGTATGAGAAATATCGCCGTAGGGAGAAAAATGAACTAATATTTCCGAGTCAAAAACGGGAACGCCATTTATTAATTGTTGAAAACGAAGGGTTTCACCCGCTTCTGTTTTTCTAACAAAACGAAGGGAAAAAGTATCATTTGGATTTATATCTAATTTAGATTCATTGTCTTTTATCCATTGTCTAGCTTCAGCTTCTTTTTCAGACACTTGGGCGTTAGTTGTAAAAGATAATGCTATCATTGCTACTGTAGCAATATGTAGTTTTAATTTCATTGTAATGGGGTTGGATTAATAATGAGCTACAAATCAACGAATTGTTTTTGATAAATCAAACTATTTTAGTGAAGAAATTCCGTTCTTTAACATTTGTCCAAAGTTGTACATATCTTCAAACGAACAGTAAAAAGGCACTGGTGCTAAACGAATTACATTGGGTTCACGCCAATCGGTTATTACACCATTTTTCATTAAATAATCAAATAAGCTTCTGCCTTGACCATGCAAATAAACTGAAAGTTGACACGCTCTTTCATCTTGATTTGATGGTGTTATAATTTCAAACTCAGTACCTTCGATTTCAGCATCTATTTCATGAAGAATAAATTCTAAGTAGGCCGTAATTTGATTTCTTTTTTGGATTAACTTTTCCATACCAACTTCGGCAAACATCTCTACTGAAGCCAAATAAGGCGCTAAAGATAAGATAGGTAAATTGCTTACTTGCCATCCATCGGCACCGATAATTGGGTCGAATTGGGGTTCCATTTTAAAACGACGCTCTTTGTTTTGAGCCCACCAACCGCCAAAGCGTGCTAAGTTTTTATTGTCGTGATGTTTCTCATGAATGAAACAACCCGAAGCATTTCCGGGGCCTGAATTCATATATTTATAGGAACACCAAGAGGCAAAATCGACATTCCAATCATGTAGTTCTAATTTGATATTACCAGCGGCATGAGCCAGGTCGAACCCGACCATTGCGCCCACTTTGTGACCCGCTTCAGTAATGGCTTTCATATCGAAAACTTGACCGGTATAATAATTAACACCACCAATTAAAACCAATGCCAATTCCTCACCAACTTCATTAATTTTAGCTACAATATCTTCTAAACGAATATTGTGTTCGCCTTCTCTTCTTTTGATTTCAACTAATGCGTCTTCTGTCGTTAACCCACGAAAGTTAAGCTGTGTTTGAAACATGTACTGGTCTGATGGAAATGCTTTTTCTTCGCAAATAATTTTAAAACGCGATTTTGTAGGTTGATAAAAGGAAACCATAAGCAAATGCAAATTTACCGTTAAGGTATTCATTACGGTAATTTCAGATGGTTTTGCTCCCATTAATTTACCCAACGGATTGGCAAATCGTTCGTGATAATCCCACCAAGGTTTTTCGGCATAAAAATGTCCTTCGACCGCCAAGTTTGCCCAATCATTCATTACCTCATCTACATACTTTTGGGTACGTTTAGGTTGCAACCCTAAGGAGTTTCCAGTAAAATAAATAACCTCTTTTCCGTTGTGTTGAGGAAAAATAAATTCGTTACGATAGCTTCTTAGCTCGTCTTGAGCATCGAGCTGTTGGGCAAATTGAAGTGTGTTTTGAAAGGACATTGTTGTTATTTAGTTTGAATCGTAAAAGTAGAAAAAAGAGAAAAGAATAAAGAATAAAGAACAAAGAAAAAACCGAAGATTGTTTCTAGCCCTGATGGAAGCGGCACCCTGCCTGTCGTTAGGCAGGCGGAGTAGAGCGGACAGCAGGAATAAGGAGTAAAGAATGCCTAAAAGTAGGGCTATTGATAATCATCGGTATGAATAAAAAAAATCCCAATCCCATTATAAGAACGAGATTGGGATATATTTAGTAAAGTACTTCGACTGGGCTCAGTGTGACACTCTAGTGATTAAAGTATCAACATAGCGTCTCCATAAGAGTAGAAACGATATTTTTCTTTTACTGCTTCTTCGTATGCTTTTTTCATTAAATCATGACCGCAGAAAGCTGAAATCATCATTAATAAAGTTGATTTTGGTGTATGGAAATTAGTTACCATACAATCGGCGATACTAAAATCGTAAGGAGGAAAAATGAATTTATTGGTCCATCCTACATATGGATTTAGAGTTCTTTGTGAAGAAACTGAACTTTCAATGGCTCGCATAGAAGTAGTTCCAATGCAACACACTTTTTTCTTTTTTGCTTTGGCATTGTTTACAATATCGCAGGCTTCTTGAGTAATGAATAATTCCTCTGAATCCATTTTATGCTTTGATAAATCTTCGACTTCTACTGGATTAAATGTTCCTAAACCAACGTGTAAGGTTACTTCAGCAAAGTCAATTCCTTTAATTTCTAGTCTTTTTAATAAATGTTTCGAAAAATGCAAACCAGCAGTTGGAGCTGCAACAGCGCCTTCTTCTTTGGCATAAATGGTTTGATACCTTTCTGCATCTTCTTCGGTTACTTCTCTGTTGATGTATTTTGGAATAGGCGTTTCTCCTAGTTCGGTTAATTTTCTTCTGAATTCTTCATAGGAACCATCGTATAAAAAACGTAAAGTTCTACCACGAGAAGTTGTGTTATCAATTACCTCAGCTACTAATGAATCATCATCACCAAAATATAATTTATTCCCGATACGAATTTTACGCGCTGGATCAACCAAAACATCCCAAAGGCGTTGTTCTGCATTTAATTCACGTAACAAGAACACTTCGATTCTTGCGCCTGTTTTTTCTTTATTACCATACATTCGAGCTGGGAAAACTTTGGTATTATTCAATATCATAACATCGCCATCATCAAAATATTCGATAATATCTTTGAACATTTTATGCTCAATGGTTTTATTTTTTCTATTGATAACCATTAACCTTGATTCATCACGGTTTTCTGCAGGGAATTCGGCTAATAATTCGGCAGGAAGATTGAAGTTGAAATGAGATAATTTCATATGAAGTAATTAGTGATTAGTAATTAGTGAATAGCTTTTCTATTCCCTAATTTTCAGGTTGCAAATATACTATCGCGAAATAGCGAATGTCAAGTAAAAAGTAGTTTATTTTAATTTTTTACTATTTTTGCGACATAATTCGGGATGTAGCGCAGCCTGGTAGCGTACTAGCATGGGGTGCTAGGGGTCGCTGGTTCGAATCCAGTCATCCCGACTTTTATATTTCTTCTACAATAAACCCAATCTTTTTTAAATCATCCCAGAAAGTTGGGTAGGATTTTGATACCACTTCTGCCTCTTCAATAATTATAGTTGATTTTAGTACCAAGGGAGCAAAGGCCATTGCCATACGGTGGTCTTGATAGGTTTTGATTTTTATATTTGAATGGATTACTTCCGAAGGTTCTAAAGTCAGACTATCTTTTGTTACCGTAATAGTTGCTCCTAATTTTGTTAGCTCATTCTTCAACGCTTCTAATCGATCTGTTTCCTTTATTTTCAAAGTGTGTAATCCGGTTAAATGACAACCTATTCCTAAACCGAAACACGTTACAACGATAGTTTGGACAATGTCGGGTGAAGATTGAAGATTGAAGAGTAACGATTTTTGATTTTTGATATTGATTTTTGATATTGTAATTGATTGGTTATCATTAAAAACAGTTTCTACTCCAAAATCTTGATAAATAGTAGCCAAAACTGAATCGCCTTGGAGACTGTTTTTTTTATAGCTCGACAATGTGATTTTGGTTCCGATTTCTGAAAGCGCTACAATAGAATAATAATAAGAAGCGGATGTCCAGTCGGACTCAACTATTAGGGATAAGGGATAAGGCCCTTCGACTGCGCTCAGGGTGACAAGAGGTTTTACTGTGACTTTATCTTCGACAAAAGATGTTTCGACGCCAATTTCATTTAACAAAGCTAAAGTCATTTTGATGTAGGGAATTGAAGTAATTTCACCTTCTAGGGTTAATTCGATTCCGTTTTCGAGTTTTGGAGCGATGAGTATAAGTGCCGAAATATATTGACTGCTGACATTAGCACCCAAAGAAACTTTATTTTGCGTTAGTTTTTTTCCTTTAATTCTAATTGGTGGGAAACCTTCGTTTTCTTCATAAGTAATTTCAGCTCCCAATTGGCGTAATGCCTCTACCAGAATTTTGATAGGTCTTTCTTTCATTCGGGATGAACCCGTAAGCACTATTTCTTTTCCGTCCTGAACTGCAAAATAGGCGGTAAGAAAACGCATAGCGGTTCCAGCATGATGAACGTCAATTCGTTTCGGGTTGTGAGTTTCGGGTTGTGAGATTAATTCTAGTGCCTTTTGCATTATCACAGAATCATCAGAATTCGAGGTGTTTTCTAATACAATATTGGGATACAAAGCTTGTAATAATAACAATCTGTTGGTTTCGGATTTGGAACCAGTGATCGTGATTGATGATTGATGATTAACGATTGAAGATTTTAGAAGTAAATTCACTATTCTTTCAATTTATCATTATTATGATGGCGGTCGTGATCTCGATTGGTTTTTATTTCCATTTTTTTATCGAAAGCGGCCTGAAGGTCGATGCCGGTTTGGTTGGCCAAACACAACACTACAAAAACCACATCGGCTAATTCTTCGCCTAGATCTTTGTTTTTATCGCTTTCTTTTTCGGATTGTTCTCCGTAGCGACGCGCAATGATTCGGGCTACTTCGCCAACTTCTTCGGTGAGTTGCGCCATATTGGTTAGTTCATTAAAGTAACGAACGCCGTGGTTTTTTATCCAGTTATCTACTTCTAGTTGAGATGATTTTAGGTTCATATTTTATTTTTTCTTTCGCGTTTCAAAGGAACGTCTAATTCTTGGATTTATAAAAACTTCAAACAAACCCATGGATGTTCCAAAAAATAGTCCTGCAAAAAGGGCTCGAAGTCTATTTTTATTGGCTTCGGAGTAATACATCATTATCCCAAAAATTACTCCGTAAATTAAAAATCCTGTAAGGAATATGATTAGTTTTGTATCATTTTATTCTTTTTTAAGCACTATCTTCTCTGTTTGCTTATCCACTATTTCTTTGTAAAAACTTTTTAATTCTTCATAATACTCTGATCCAACAATTGCTTGATTGTTGTCGTGAGTATAAAGCATTTGAATTTGCTTTCCATTATTAGAAATCATGTACTTAAAATTTGCCAAATTATCCGGCATAGCTACAGCTTTAGGTTGAGGCATTGTTTCGACTACATAACCTTCAGGAATGGTCAAACTAACACTATATTTATCTTGATCTGGATAAACAAAATCGATTGGATATTCTCTTTTTTCTTGCTTAAAAGGGTTTTCGGTTAGAGCAAAAATCAAAAAAGGAGAAACATACATTCTATCTCCAATAATTTCTACTGCATTTGTTGTAGTAAAGTCATAATTTTCAATAATTGGCAAACTCAAATCGTTACTGTTTTGTACAGTATATTCGGCAATTTCTATACCTTGGTATCTTTTTTCTAGCTTTTCAATATAACTTTCTTTAGAAATAGCATTATTGGTTTGTCTAAATAGAAAAGCATCATAGTCAAAATACTGGTCTCTTATTTTTCCGAAGACTTCACCTTTATCGCTGATAGTTGCCATAATGTTTACAATATCTTTTGAGTTTGATTTGGGCATTAAGTCTATTTCTGCTGAACTCCCATTTTTTCTAATAATTCTACCAAACCAATTCAAATCTCTTATGGGTAATATATCTGGCAAGGAAAATTTATGGGTAGCGTCCATTAACACAACCTGATTGTTTAATTCAACACCTGCTATTACATAATTATACGCTGATTTACTAGGAAATAAAGAAATACCATGAGACCGAGTGCTAATTAAAATAGGATTTGCTTCAAAGCCTACATAACGCAGCATTGCGGTTAGCATCAAGTTGATTTCGGCAACATTTCCTGTTTTATCTTGATAGGCTTTTTTAACGCCGTCTTCACAATAAATTCCGTAAAACTCATTCCAATTCATTCTTGATTTCACATAATTAAAAACGACTCCAATTCTTTCGTCTTGAGCGGTTACTCCAGCTAACAATGCGTCCAAGTCTTTCTCAAAATAGCCTGCCTTTTTTAGCTCATCTCCAAAACTTTGATTTTCATAAACACCTTTCACTACTGTTTCCCAATTAGTATTAAAATTTTGATAGGGTTCATTTGGGTATTTTGTCCCAGATAATTCGTGGATAATTGTGGTTTTATAATTATTAATGTTATTGACAAAAGATTCATCTTTTAATGAAGGCATATTTTTAGCAATATATTTAATAGAGCTTTCGTTGAATTCTAGACTTCTGTTTTCTCTTCTGCCATCTGAGACATTCGCTCCCATCCCAGGCATAATAGCAGGCATATAAGAATAATTTATAGTTCTAGGTTTTCCATTCTTACTAACCTCAAGATTATAATACCCTTTTTGATGAACATTGTATGTAAAATACTCAGGTATGTAAGTAGTATATTCTGAATAATTTACAGGTATTTGCGATTGGAATTGCCAATCAGGAAAATTAGATATATAGGGTGAAATAATTTTTATTTTATATTCAATTATAGAGCCAACTTTTACGTTAGGCATGGTTATTTTTTTTTGGCTCCAATACTTGTTTATTTTTTCATCAAATTCTCCATCACTATTGAGTTTCGATTTTTCAATTTTATCTCCGACTAAATTATAGGTTACTGCCCTTGAAACATCTACTTTTTCGTTTCCATTATTTCCTAAATATACTCTTTCAGAATGGTTGGCAAACTCATATCCTTCTTTTTTATAGATTTTTATTTTAGTACTTATTTCTGTTATGATTTTAAACCCATCATCACCAGAGTACTCAAATGAAGTTTTACCTACATTAAATAAAACCGCCGCTACTGCAGAAGAATCAGTTGGACACACTTTTTCTTGAAGTTCTTGAAGGGTAACTTTTCCGAGTTCATGATCTTGGGAATAGCTAAATGTGGTTGAAACTAAAAATAAGGTGTAAAATAAATGTTTCATGTTTTTAAACTTTAGTGATTACTGCTTTTGAGTTATCGGTTTTAGCAATGGTTTCTTTAAATTTTCGGTAACTTTCGTATTTAGATTTATCGTAAAATCCTTTTTTGATTATTAGTTTTCTCTTGCATTGAATTTTATTTGTGCTAATGGCATTAAACTCAATTTTATAATACCCAAACTCAGTTTCTAGTTCGGTTCCGCTAGGTTTTGCTTCTATAATATAACCCTCAGGAAGAGTGATTTTTATATCTTCTTCAGTGGAGTATCCTCTTTCAATTTCAAAAGGAAATTCCCGTGTTTTGTATTTTTTTGGTACATACGCACTTTGATCAAAAGCATTTATAGCAAATAAAAATTTACCTCCCGAATTTTGCGCATACCCTTGAGCTTCTAATTCTAGTTCTTCTGTAAATTGGATAATGTTTTGATTATTATTGAAATTAATTTTCTTTAGGATTAGGTTATTAATGTTACTAAATTCATCTTTGTAATTCTTAATTTGGTCTTCCTTACTCATTCTTTCTTTGCCATAGGTACGATCATATAATAAACCATTAGACACTATTTTTACTTTGCCAATAAGATCGCCGTTTTCTGTAATTTGATAACCTCCAACTGTACTCTGAAAACTGTCTTTCTCAGTAAATGTTTTTGTTTTTATTATTTCGCCTCCTTCTGGTTTTACTAGTAATACATTTCTATCATCTGTAAAATCGCCTTGAAAACCAAATGGTTTTATTTGGCTTGTGCACTCTAACCATATCAAATCTTTTTCAGAAGGTAAAGCCAAAATAATGTGATTTCCATCTATTGAGGCAAAATCACTTTGCAAGTCTTTTGTTTCATCACTATCCGCATAAACAACAGTATAGTATGAAGGTACACCGACAGTTTTAAGTAAGCATCGTGTATAATTTGTTAATGCTTTACAGTCGCCATATCCTAATCGATCAACATCTTTAGCCAACATGGGTTTCCAACCACCAATACCAACTTGAACACTTACATAACGAGTCCTTTCTTGCACATATTTATATATAATTTTTGCGATTTCTACTGGATTCTTTTCACTACCAACCAGCTCTTTTATTTTTAATTGTGTTGCTTCGGGAATTTCTTCTGTGTCGGCTAATAATGAATGGTAATACCATTTTCCAAAATCAGCCCAATTAGAAGCTTTTCCTTGAACATTTTCTAACTCAAAATTTTCTATGGCAAAATAAACTATTGGAAATACTTCAACAAAAGAAGGACTTAGCTCTTCTCGTTTTTTTGCTACTAAATTTGAAGCCGAATAGCTAATTGTTGATTCTGTTTCTTTTTTTTCTACAGGGAATTTAGTTGAAAAATTTGACTCTTTCTTTTTAAGAACAAGTTCTGATTTATAAGTAATTGTTAAAGACGTATTTTGAGTACTAACTAAATAACCACTTAAAGGACTCCATGGTGGAATGAATGCCGTATTTGTGGTTACTATTTCGGTTTCAAAAACAAACGTAAACGGATAAGTAATTGGTGTGTAATCTAAATATATAGCTCTGTTATCATTAAAAACTGAAAAACCATCTGCTACGCTTATATCCCTGAAATCTTTTCTTTTATAAGTTTTTAATTCTTTGCCAAAAGCATCGTATGCTGTAGCCTCAATTTTATTGATTTTTCTATTTCTATCATAGCTTTCTGCTAAGTCTAAACTTCGTAAACCTAATTCGTTTAGAACAGTTGTAACTTGAATTGACTTGATCGTCATTAATTTTTGAGAAGAAATAGTTATGTCTAATTTTCTTAAACGAATAACGGCGTTAGCGTTCTGTTTTAAACTATCGGGAATGTTTGATGAAGAATACTGTGAATTTTGACTGTGGCAAAATAGGGAAGATAGTATAAATAGATAAGAGAAAATGTTTAGTTTCATGAACCCTAAATTTTCTCAAATATAAAAAATTATATTTTTATTAGTACTATTATTCCTTATTTTTTGTATCTATAAGTATAGTTACCGGACCATCATTTAGCAAGGCAACTTTCATATCGGCTCCAAATTGACCCGTTTGTACTTTCTTACCCAATTCGGTTTCCATTTGCAAAATAAAACGTTCGTATAACGGAATGGCAATTTCTGGTTTTGCCGCTTTAATGTAGGATGGGCGATTGCCTTTTTTGGTTAACGCATGTAACGTAAATTGGCTAACAATAATAATATCTCCATCAATATCTTTTAGTGATACATTCATAACTTGGTTTTCGTCACCAAAAATTCTGAGGTTGGCAATTTTTGAAATCAACCAATCGATGTCTTCATGATGATCAGCTTCTTCAATGCCAAGTAAAACCAATAATCCTTTTTGAATGTTGGCAACTTTAACTCCATTAATAGTTACAGAAGCTTCGGAAACACGTTGAATTACAGCTTTCATTAATAAAGTCTTAAAGTTAAAAAGTCGAAAGTCGGAAGCCATTTTACGTTTGACTTTATGACTTTAGACCTTTGACTACTTTCGGGTTTCATCACTGGCGATTCTATCATCATTATATACATCTTGACGGTAATGCTCATCATCACCTTCTAGAATTTTGAGATAACTATTGTAGCGAGACCAAGCAATTTTATTTTCTTCTAATGCTTTTTTAACAGCACAATGCGGTTCTTCTTTATGCAAACAATTATTGAACTTACAGTCCTCTTGTAACCTGAAAAACTCTGGAAAATAGCCACTTACTTCCGAAGGTTCCATATCGACAATTCCGAAACCTTTAATCCCCGGAGTATCTATGATTTTGGCATCAAAAGACAAGTCAAACATTTCTGCAAAAGTAGTGGTATGTTGTCCTTGCTTACTTTGTTCGGAAATGTGTTTGGTTTTTAAATGTAAACTTGATTCTAAAGCATTGACAAGAGTTGATTTACCTACTCCTGAATGACCAGAAAACATACTTACTTTACCGGTCATTAATTGTTTTAACTGATCAAGACCTTTCTTTTCTTGTGCTGAAATTTTTAGAAATTTATATCCGATATCTGAATAAATATACTGCAAATACGATTGCTCATCTTGCATGGCTTCATCATAAGTGTCGATTTTATTAAAAATCAAAACGGCTTCGATACCATACGCTTCCGCAGTAACCAAAAATCGATCTATAAAACTAGTTGTAGTAGGTGGATTATTAATGGTTATTAAAAGAAAAACAATGTCAATATTGGAAGCAATAATATGGGTTTGTTTAGAAAGATTAACTGACTTTCTAACAATATAATTCTTTCTCTCGTGAATGTTATGAATGGTTCCTGTGATCGTATCTGACGTGTCATCTAATTCAAAATCGACCACATCGCCTACCGCAATTGGATTGGTGCTTTTAATGTCTTGCATACGGAACTTACCTTTGATACGGCATTCAAACACTTGCTGGTCTTCGGTTTTCACCACATACCAACTTCCGGTAGATTTATATACGAGTCCTGTCATGTCGCAAAGATAAGACTTTCGCTTTTAGATTTATGGGAATAAAAAAAGTTGCCATAAATGGCAACTTTTATATTTTTAAAACCTAAATGTAATTAGTATTTGTAAGCAAGACCTGTTTTAATTGCTTGAGAACCTCCAAGTGCGTTAGAGTTTGCACCCACTGTAGTCTTATCAGAAACTTGTAAAATAAAAGGGCAACCTAATTTTGCTGCATCCATTTTTAATTTTTTAGCTGCTTTTTTATCTCCAGTATTTCCAGTTTGGAAGTTGATTAATCCTGTTTTTCCACGAACTTCACCTACTTTTTTCAAACCAGCGATATATGATTTTTCTTCTAGGATAACTACTTTTTCCCAATCATCTTCTCCGTTGATAATGATTTTTTCTGTTACTTCTTCTACTCTTTTAGTTTTACCGTAAACAATTTTTTCTACAGCATACTTACCAATAGTATTTTCTGCATCTTCACCATCATATTTAAAAACAACAGTATACTCGTCAAGACGAATAACTTTTCCTTCAACTGTTTCTCCACTATGCTTTGTGATAACATCAACTTGAGCATTGGCAACTCCAAGTCCAAACACTAATGTAAGTGCTAAAATAATTTTTTTCATAATTTATAATTTAAATTTTTTTTGTTTTGCAATGATACAAAAAATATATAATATCAAAATACGTCTTTTAACCTATTTCTCAAAGAATTAATCAAGAATTAATTATCTTTTCCTGATGTGATATACTTTCTTGGTGAATGGCCTTAAATATTCGGAGAATAAATTCTTCACTTAATCCTTTATTATCTCCCTCTAAAATCATTTTTCCTAAGATTTCATTCCAGCGTTTGTTTTGTAAAACTGCAACATTTTTTTCCTTTTTCAATGCACCAATTTGTTCAGCTACTTTCATTCTTTTACCTATAATTTCTAGTAACTTAGTGTCATAATCATCAATAGTTACTCTGAATCTGTTTAATCGATTATTGTAATCGTCAGCTTCATCGGTTTCTTTTCTAATGGTTAAATTAAAAATGATTTGTTTTAATCTTGTAGGTGTAACTTGTTGTGCTGCGTCACTCCATGCATTATCAGGATCAGTATGAGTTTCAATCATCATTCCGTCATAATTCAAATCTAAGGCTTCTTGTGTTACCTGAAATATCATTTCTCGATTTCCAGTAATATGCGAAGGATCGATTAGTAATGGAACTCCTGGAAATTTATTTTGAAAATCAATAGCTATTTGCCATTCGGGAATGTTTCTGTATTTCGTTTTTTCATATGTAGAAAATCCTCTATGGACAACCCCTATATTTTTAATTCCTGCATTGATCAAACGCTCAACACCACCAATCCATAAAGATAAATCTGGATTCACCGGGTTTTTAATCAAAACAATTTTATCGGTATTTTGCAAAGCATCAGCAATTTCTTGTACAGCAAACGGATTAACTGTAGTTCTTGCTCCAATCCATAACACATCAATATCATGTTCGAGTGCTAATTTTACTTGGGCCGAAGTGGCTACTTCAACAGCCATTAATAATCCTGTTTCTTTTTTTGCTTTTTGCAACCATTTTAATCCAATTTCACCAACACCTTCAAATCCGCCCGGACGCGTTCTAGGTTTCCAAATTCCAGCCCGAAAAATCGACACTTTAGAATCTTTTAACTCGTGTGCAATTTTCAAGACTTGGTCTTCGGTTTCGGCACTACATGGTCCGGCGATTACTAACGGATGTGGTAAATTAAAATCTTCTAACCACTTTCTGTTTTCTAATGTTAAGTTCATAGCATATTATCTGTTGTAAAATTAGCTTTTTTTTATTTTTTATTAATGTCATTTACGACCTTAATTTAAATCAAATGGAAGATTCATACTTTCTTTATTTAATTATTACATTTGCTTCAAATAAATCCTTATGTCAATAGAAGTTCAAAATATTTCCAAAAGTTATGGTACTCAAAAAGCACTTGACGACGTTTCTTTTTCGGTTAAAAAAGGAGAAATAGTTGGTTTTCTTGGTCCGAATGGCGCTGGAAAATCTACTTTAATGAAAATATTGACTACGTTTATCATCGCCGATGAAGGAACTGCCACTGTGAATGGAAATGATGTAAACGATTCCCAATTAAAAGTGCAACAATCAGTTGGCTATCTTCCGGAGCACAATCCGCTGTATTTAGACTTATACGTTCGCGAATATTTAGCTTTTAATGCTGATGTCTATAACGTGGCTAAAACCCGAATTGAAGAAGTAATTCAATTGACCGGTTTATCTTCTGAAAGCCATAAAAAAATCAGTCAATTATCAAAAGGATACCGACAAAGGGTTGGATTGGCGACCGCTTTACTACACAATCCTGATGTATTGATTTTAGATGAACCCACTACGGGTTTAGACCCAAATCAGTTAGTAGAAATTAGAAATGTGATCAAAAATGTTGGCAAAGACAAAACCGTTTTTCTCTCTACCCACATCATGCAAGAAGTGGAAGCTATTTGTGATCGGGTGATCATTATTGACCACGGAAAAATTGTAACCGATAAAAAACTAAACAAATTAGTTTCTGAGGAAAAAGAACAAATCATTGAGGTTGAATTTGATAAAGCCATTGATGAAACTATTTTGGCTACTTTATCAAACATTAAATCCTATAAAAACACTATTGATAATCTTTGGATTTTGACCTTTACTACCGAAGAAGATAGACGTCCGATTATTTTTGACTTTGCTCATGAACATGGTTTAAAAACACTTCAAATGAGTTTGAAAAGCAAAAATTTAGAGCAGATTTTTAGGGAAAAAACCAAAAAATAATTGGCGAATTACAGCTTTAAGTTTCAGCTATACTGAGCAATTAAGTATTGATTGTTTTTTAATTATAAATAATACTTCCCTGGTACAATTCTGCTACATCAATTATTAATGGGACATTTTTAAGAATAATATTTCCTGTACTATTCATTACGCCTGAAATTTTATCTACAGGAAATAGTATCATGTCATTGGAACCACGGTGATAGACTTTGATTTCTTTGGCAATTAAATCTTCCGCTTCAATTCGTCCGTCGCCAAAATAAAAGTTAAAATCCGCTTTCAACGTTTGTCCTGAAAGATAAAATCGTGATACATTATTGTTGGCAATAGTTAGCGTTTCGTTATTGACATTAAGAATGAAATCGCCAGTTCCTGCACCGCTTTCGCCATCAGCGTCTTTGTCTAATGAGAGAAAAGTTAAGTTAGGAAAAGTTAAAAGTCCGTTGGAACTGATATTTCTATCGGTTTTTGAATAGACTTCTTCTAATGTTGGCGTGGTTACTAAAATTTTGGTTTGACCATAATCGCGAACCCAATTGCATCGAGTATTGTCTTTAAAAATAAGTTGATCACCATTTTGTTTTACTTCAATATTATCAATGAAATTTTCGCCGGCAACAATTTGAATTTTGTATTCTGTTCCTTGTGTAATAATGATTTCTATTCCGCGATATACTTTTATTTTTTTGAAATTAGTAACAGGAATGTCTTTGGTAATAATTGCTCCCGAACTTTCGATGCAATCACTTGGCTTTTCGCAGGAATTGAAAACAAGGAATATAAATAGTACTAAAGATAGCTTTTTCATGGGTTTAATTTTAAATTCTATATCCTATTCCAAATTCTAACGCTTCTGCTAAAAAAAGGTGCGTTTTAATGGTAAATCCACCAAAAAAATGATCATTGAAATAATATTTTATACCCACTCTATCATAAATTGGAATGTCTTTTTTGAAAGGTTGATATACATAATAACCAAGTTGTGCTTCGAGAGAAATTCGGTTAATTAGTAATTCGTGACCAATAAAAATACCGATTCGTTTATAATCGGTGTTGGCGTCGATATTATCCTCGGGATAGGCCACAGAAAAATATTTTATATATTCTTTGATGGATTGTGTTAAAAACAATTCGGCACCAAATTGTAGCGCAGTTTTTCTATTTAATCTTTTATCGGCATAAAAACCTATGTGGTAGAAAGGAAATTGTCCGCTATTGACAATAGGATTTTCATTGACTCCGGTTCTCAGAATAAAATTATATCTTATGGGTTCCTTATATGATTTTTTAACTTGAGTAGTATCAGTGATTGGATTAAATTCTTCTGAAAAATTATAATTAACCCCAACATTTAAAAGGTAAGTGTTAATACCACTATTGGGCGATTTTACTCTTCCGTTAGAATAATGTGTGAATAAAATTCCGGCGTGAAAACCAATATTTTTGAAAAGTGTTTGGTTATCATAGGTAAATCCGAAATTGGTATTTCCCATTAATCTACTACCAAATGCTTTGTTTTTGCTGTTGTCAACTTTATCGTATGGATTGGTTGTCATTGCAATTCCTTGAGAAATTTTGAATTGAAGTTGTCTCTTCCAAAAGTAAAAATTATAAAAAGCACCTATAGCGTAATTTTGCCCCAAGGGCTGACTTTTAAAATCTTGATACAAAAAATAACCGCCATATTCAGGGTAATTATAGGCCTGATGCCATTCTTTAGAACCGTCAGTTCTCTTGCCAAAATTAACCATTATCCCATCCGGATGTCCATTTACGAGATGATACATATCTTCTGTATGAGGCAAGGCATTACCTCTCAACAGGGATATATCTAGCGTGAAAGGATTCTTATTTTGTCCCAAAAGCGAAAAAGTGAAAAACAAAAAAAGAAGGTAAAACTTCCTCATTCTATAAATTTAAGTCACAAATATAACAGAATATCTTTTGGAGCGCACAGTTCGGGATTTTTTGTGAGCCCTATTCCTGCTATCCGTTCCAATATCTTTGTCAAAGTTAAAACTTTGACAAAGAGGATTTCCACTAATATCAGGGCTAGTTTTGGGATTGTCTTTTGTAAAAAACCTAGTACTAACAAATTTAGATTAAGTTTACTGGGATTAGATAGTTAAATCTTAAAATAACATTACTCTTCGATTGGCAATGCTGGACCAGTTTTTACGGCGTACTTCTTTGATTTAATTAGTTTATTGAGTGCTTCTCTAATTTCGTTTACACGATTATTCATTGGTCCAAATTTACCAGTGTAAACAATTTTCCCTTCTTCATCAATTATTAAGGTTGTGGGATAAAATCGAATGTCAAATCGTTCTGTGAGGTGTTTACTATCCGGAACAATAGTATAGTCAAATTTCATGCGTTCTAGAAAACGCTCTACTTTATCTTTTGGATCATAGGTCACCGCAAACCATTCAATGTCTTCTGTTTCATATTCGCATTTTAGTTTATTCAAATCGGGTATTTCTTTGATGCAAGCCGCACAATTAATAAACCAAAAATCAACAACAATTATCTTATCTTTTAATGTCTCAAGCGTATGAACTTCGCCTTTCATATCATTTAAAGTCAGTTCATTAAGAATCTGTTTTTTTAATTTTTTACGGTTTTTTTCATCGGCTTTGATATAATCATTGAAATCTCTATTGGTTTCTCTTACTTCTGCTTTATCCCGTTTGTACAATACATAACTGAAAGTATTGCTAATCGTATCGCGATACAATTTTGTGTTATAGCGATACCCTTCTTTTGATTTAAAAACAGAATCAGAATATTTTTGATTGAAAGTTGTTCCGTCTTCTAAAAACCATTTTGTTGTTTTTTGAATACTGTCAACTTTGGCTATATTATCATTTAAATAATCGATGTATTCTTTGCTTTGAATTTTCTTTGTTGATGCTGACATAAAAGGAAAATCCTGAGCGAAAATCGTTACGCTTAATCCCAAAAAAATAATCAATAAAACTTTCTTCATTTTATGTGGTTTAGAACGATAACGATAAAATTATCAACTTATTATTTCTTTAAAAAACTTCCTTTGCAATCGCTTTTATATTCTCGGCTTTTCCCATCGAATAATAATGCAAAACGGGAATTCCAGCTGCAACCAATTCTTTACTTTGTTGTGTACACCATTCTATTCCTATCTGTTTCACCGCATCGTTATCTTTCGCTTTTACTACTGCCATAATCAAATCATCGGGCAATTCAAGTGAAAAACGGTGTGGAATTAAGTTCAACTGTTTCTTGGTGGCAATTGGCTTTAAACCTGGAATAATTGGAATCGTTATACCAGCAGCACGAACTTTTTCGACATAATCAAAAAACTTTTTATTGTCAAAAAACATTTGCGTAATGATATAATCAGCGCCATTTTTAATTTTTTGCTTTAAGAAATGAATATCACTATCCAAACTTGGCGCTTCCATATGTTTCTCTGGATAACCTGCCACACCAATACAGAAATTTGTCTGAGCTGAATTCTTCAAATCCTCATCTAAGTAAATTCCGTTATTTAGATTGCTTATTTGTAGCACCAAATCCGTTGCATACTCATTTCCATCTTTCTCTGGTCGAAAATAAGTTTCTGTTTTTAAGGCATCGCCCCGAAGTGCTACAACATTATCAATACCCAAAAAATCCAAATCAATCAATAAGTTCTCGGTGTCTTCTTTAGTAAATCCACCACACAAAATATGCGGAATAGCATCAACATTGTATTTGTTCTGAATTCCGGCACATATACCAACTGTTCCTGGACGTTTCTTTACAATTTTCTTTTGTAACAATCCGTTAGGCAATTCCTTGTATTCATATTCCTCTCGGTGATACGTTACATCTATAAAAGGTGGATTAAATTCCATTAATGGGTCAATACTATCAAAAATTGATTGGATGTTTTGTCCTTTTAAAGGTGGTAAAATCTCAAAAGAAAATAATGGTTTTCCGTTGGCGTTTTCTATATGTTGTGTTACTTTCATAATATAAGTCTTAAGGTTTGAAAGTCGAAGGTCGAAAGTCATAAAATCTATATTTAAGACTTTTGACCTTTGACTTTAGGACTAATTTAATCTGCTATATTCGGCGCTAGCCATTTTGTTGCGATTTCGGTAGAAATTCCTCTTCGTTTAGCGTAATCTACTACTTGGTCTTCTTTAATTTTTCCTAGTCCAAAATACTTGCTCTCAGGATTGGCGAAATAATATCCCGACACTGATGATGCTGGCCACATCGCCATACTTTCGGTTAGTTTTACTCCTATTTCCTGTTCTACATTTAACAATTTCCAAATAGTTGGTTTTTCTAAATGATCTGGACACGCAGGATAACCCGGTGCTGGTCGAATTCCTTTGTATTCTTCATCAATCAAATCTTGATTCGTCAAGCTTTCATCCGAAGCATATCCCCAAATTTCCTTACGAACTTTCAAGTGCAAATATTCGGCATAAGCTTCGGCCAATCTATCACCAAGTGCTTTTACTAAAATCGAGTTGTAATCGTCTAATTGTTTTTCAAATTCAGCCGCTTTTTCATCTACTCCAAATCCAGTTGTAACGCAAAAACATCCTATGTAATCTTGTTTCCCGCTATCTTTTGGCGCAATAAAATCAGCTAATGCAATATTGGGAGCACCAGCCGTTTTTTGGGATTGTTGTCGTAAGGTTAAAAAAGTTGTCGGTTGTCGGTTGTCGGTTGTTGGTTGCACCAAAATATCATCGTCATTTATAGTGTTTGCAGGAAAAATTCCGAGAATTCCTTTCGCAGTCAACCATTTTTCGGAAACGATTTGTTGTAACATTTTTTGGGCATCAGCAAATAAATTGGTTGCTTGTTCACCAACAACGGCATCGGTCAAAATCGCCGGATATTTTCCGTACAATTCCCATGAACTGAAAAAGGGTGTCCAGTCAATAAAATCAACCAATTCAGAAAGTTCCACTTCGACAGTTTTTGTTCCGATGAAATTTGGTTTAACAGGTTGGAAATTATCCCAATCTAACTGCAACTTATTTTTTCGAGCGTCTTCTATCGACAAATAATTTTTATCTCGACTTCTATTCAAATAACCTTCACGTAAATTGTCGTATTCGGCACGTACGGTTTTAGTATATTCTTCTTTAGTTTCGACTTGAAGTAAATTGCTAGCCACAGTAACTGCTCGTGATGCGTCGTTTACGTGAACCACCGTGGCTTCATATTCTGGAGCAATTTTCACAGCGGTATGGGCACGAGAAGTGGTAGCACCACCAATCATAATCGGAATTTTGATGTTGAGTTTATCCATTTCTTTAGCGAGATATACCATTTCGTCGAGAGATGGTGTAATCAATCCGCTTAAACCTATAATATCTACATTATGTTCGATGGCAGCTTTTATAATTTTTTCAGGTGGTACCATTACACCCAAGTCGATGATTTCAAAATTATTACACCCTAAAACTACGGAAACAATATTTTTACCGATATCGTGCACATCGCCTTTAACCGTTGCCATCAGCACTTTTCCGGCTGAAGATGATTTTCCGTCTTTTTGTTCTTCGATAAAGGGCAATAAATAGGCTACTGCTTTCTTCATTACACGGGCTGACTTTACTACTTGTGGTAAAAACATTTTTCCGCTTCCGAATAAATCACCAACAACATTCATTCCGGCCATTAAATTAATTTCGATAACATCAATAGCTTTTTCAGAAGTGGCTCTGGCTTCTTCTACATCAATTTCAATAAATTCGTCAATACCTTTTACCAAGGAATGTGTTAATCTATCTTGAACCGAACCATTTCTCCATTCTTGTATGGCTTTTTCATTAACTTTGTAATCACCTTTAAAACTTTCGGCTAAATCTAGTAATCGTTCGGTGGCATCATCTCTTCTATTGAGCAAAACATCTTCTACATGTTCTAATAAAATGGGGTCTATTTCATCATATATCTCGAGCATTTCCGGGTTTACAATTCCCATCGTCATTCCGTTTTTAATGGCATGATATAAAAAAGCCGAGTGCATGGCTTCTCGCACTTTATCATTGCCACGAAACGAAAACGAAACATTGCTCACACCGCCAGAAACTCCGGCATAGGGCAAGTTTTCGCGTATCCATTTAGTGGCTCTAAAAAAATCTAAAGCGTTTAATTTATGTTCTTCCATTCCGGTTGCCACCGGAAAAATATTGGGGTCAAAAATGATATCCTCAGCTGGGAAATGCACTTCATTTACTAAAATATCATAACTCCTTTTGCATATTTCGATTCTTCTTTGATAGTTATCTGCCTGACCATCTTCGTCAAAAGCCATTACGATTACTGCGGCTCCGTATCTTTTGATCAATTTGGCATGATGAATGAACGTTTCTTTTCCTTCTTTTAAGGAAATCGAATTTACAACACCTTTGCCTTGAATTACTTTTAAACCTGCCTCAATAATTTCCCATTTGGAACTGTCAACCATTACGGGAACGCGAGCAATATCGGGTTCGGCCGCTATTAGATTAAGAAATTTGGTCATGGCATACATGCCATCCAACATTCCTTCATCCATATTGATATCGATGATTTGGGCGCCGCCTTCCACTTGATCCCGGGCAATGTCTAATGCTTCTTCGTATTTCTCTTCTTTTATTAATCGGAGAAATTTACGCGAACCTGTTACATTAGTTCGTTCACCTACGTTTATGAAGTTGGATTCGGGAGTTACTATTAGAGGTTCTAAGCCGGATAGTTTTAGGTATTTGGTTGCTTGCGCCATTATATCGTTTCTAAAATTTGTCTTGGTTTGAATTCCTTAGCCACATCGGCAATTGCTTTGATATGTTCGGGTGTAGTGCCACAACAACCACCGATTATATTGATTAAATTATCTTGTAAATATTCCTTAATCAAGGCTTGCATTTCTGATGGTGTTTGGTCGTATTGGCCAAAAGCATTGGGTAGACCGGCATTGGGATGTGCCGAAATGTTAAGTTGTGTGTTCATGGCTAATCTGCTTAAATACGGTTTTAATTGATCGGCACCTAGGGCACAATTAAATCCAATACTCAACAATGGAATATGAGAAATAGATATTAAAAACGCTTCCACCGTTTGCCCCGAAAGCGTTCTTCCAGATGCGTCGGTAATGGTTCCTGAAACCATCACGGGTATGTCTAAATTTCGTTCTTCTTTTACTTCTTCGATAGCGAACAAAGCCGCTTTTGCATTTAGGGTGTCGAAAATAGTTTCTACTAATAAAACATCACAACCTCCATCAATCAACGCTTCGACTTGTTGTTTGTAAGCAATTCGTAAATCGTCGAACGTTACGGCACGAAATCCTGGATCATTAACATCGGGTGACATCGAAGCAGTTCGATTGGTTGGTCCAATGGAACCGGCAACAAATCTTGGTCGGTCTGTGAATTCGTCTGCTACCTCGCGCGCAATTTTTGCCGATTCGTAGTTTAACTCATAAACTAAATCTTCTAAATGATAATCGGCCATTCCGATGGTTGTTCCTGAAAATGTATTGGTTTCGACAATATCGGCTCCGGCTTGAAAATACAAACGATGAACCTGTTTAACCGCTTCGGGTTGAGTTAGGGAAAGCAAATCATTATTTCCTTTTAACGGATGCGGGAAGTCTTTGAAACGTTCTCCTCGGAAATCTTCTTCGGAGAAGTTGTTGCGTTGAAGCATCGTTCCCATGGCTCCGTCTAGGACAAGGATTCTTTCTTTTATGGTGTCTTGAATTTTTGACATATTTTTTAGTTTAACCGCAATGCTCACAGAAAAAAATCTGCAAGGTTGTCTACGGTTATTGTTTGCACTTATTCTAGCCCTGATTGAAGCGACATCCTTTTTTGTTTTTAATAAAGGCCCTTCGACTGCGCTCAGGGAGACAAAACAAAAAAGATATAGCGTAAAGCAGGAAAAAGCTCGTAAAAAATTATAGTATGTTATCATGAAAGTTGAGAAGAATTCTCGGGGTTATCTGTTCTTTACTTCTGATTAAACAGGTACTGAAACAAGTTCAGAATAAAGATAGAATGTAGCACCTTCTTTTGGCAAAGGGTTGCTAAGCTTTCAACGGGTCTATTCCCTCCAGCTTTCGTGATAACGAACAATAAGTTTATGAACATGACAAAGTAAAGGCATAGAAATGGTATTTGCAAGGGATTTTAAAAATAAAAACCTACAACGTTATAGTTTAGGCATCAAAAAAAATCAAAGAATAATTTGGAATTAAATATGATTTCATACATTTGCAATCGAAAATAAGAGGAAAAATTTGAACTGATTGCAACCTCGTTAAAAAATGCTAAAGCAGAAATTCTCCTTTAGCTTCAACGCAATCCATTTTTCTTTAAAAATCAATTTTAACAGATGCTGAAAATAGATTCAGCATAAAAACTAAAATATAGTTATGGCTTATTTATTTACGTCGGAGTCAGTGAGTGAAGGACATCCAGACAAAGTTGCGGATCAAATTTCGGATGCATTAATTGATAATTTTTTGGCATTTGATGCTGATTCAAAAGTAGCTTGCGAAACATTAGTGACCACAGGACAAGTGATATTGGCAGGTGAAGTAAAATCAAGTACGTATCTTGATGTGCAACAAATTGCAAGAGAAGTTATTCGTAAAATTGGTTATACTAAAAGTGAGTATATGTTTGAAGCTGATTCATGTGGCGTTTTGTCTGCTATTCACGAACAATCGGCAGACATTAACCAAGGTGTTGACAGAGCTAGTAAAGAAGAGCAAGGTGCCGGTGACCAAGGGATGATGTTTGGTTACGCAACAAATGAGACTGAAAACTACATGCCTTTAGCTTTAGATTTATCGCATGCTTTGTTAATTGAATTGGCTAACTTACGAAGAGAAAATAAAGAGATTACATACTTGCGTCCTGATGCAAAAAGTCAAGTTACTTTAGAATATTCTGACGACAATAAACCGCAAAGAATTGACGCTATCGTAATTTCTACCCAACACGATGATTTTGCTGCAGAAGCTGAAATGTTAGCTAAAATAAAAAGTGACTTGGTTGGGATTTTGATACCGAGAATTAAAGCAAAATACCCACAATATGCTCATTTATTTAATGACCAAATCACGTATCATATTAATCCAACTGGAAAATTCGTTATCGGTGGACCACACGGAGATACAGGTTTAACCGGACGAAAAATCATTGTTGACACCTATGGTGGAAAAGGAGCTCACGGTGGTGGTGCTTTCTCTGGAAAAGACCCGAGTAAAGTGGACCGTTCAGCGGCGTATGCAACCCGTCACATTGCAAAAAACTTGGTTGCTGCCGGATTGTGTGATGAAGTTTTAGTACAAGTTTCGTATGCGATTGGAGTAGCAAAACCAACTTCTATTAACGTTGTAACTTATGGCACTTCAAAAGTGAATATGACAGATGGAGAAATCAGTAAAGTAGTAGAGAACGTTTTTGATATGCGTCCGTACTTTATTGAGCAACGTTTGAAATTGAGAAATCCAATTTATAGTGAAACGGCTGCTTACGGACATATGGGAAGAACTCCTGAAACCGTTACTAAAACGTTCCAATTGCCCAACGGTGAACCAAAAACAGTAGAAGTAGAATTATTTACTTGGGAAAAATTGGATTATGTAGCTCAAGTGAAAGCGGCTTTCGGATTGTAATATCTGAAACCAATTAACATAAAAAAGCCAACTCAATGAGTTGGCTTTTTTATTACATTGTCTTTTCTTTTGTCTTGAAACAAAAGAAACAAAAATTCAAGGCGTTGCATCTTCGCCGGTCAAATCTATTCTCAAATCCTAAATGAAAAGAACTCGCTTCGCTCAAACAGCTTTTCGTTTTGCGGATTCTTCAAATAGTTGACCCTCGCCTGCCAGATGCTACTGCCGAAAAGATTACAAATTATACTTTAAACTAAAAATGATATATCTTGGTTGCACCGTGTATTGAGAATTTCTAGTAGAGAATTGTGAGAAACTATCATCGTTTATTGAAGTTGTATTGAGGATGTTGGTAGCAGCAATTTTATACTCCATATGACTCGCTTTTGTTTTTTGATAGGTTAAACTTGCGGATAGAAAGTCGTATTCTTGATCGACAGTTTTGTCTTTATTATAGTAATGAAAAAATTCATATTCTGATAAAAAAGAGAAACTCTTCAGGAAGAAATAATCGAGTTTAACCGATGGACTGTCCGTATAAAAAGTATCGTTCGGATACTGGTTTACCGCATAACTATAAGACAATTCAATGTTAGGAATGTCTTTAAAATTGGTAGATGCGCCTATTCTATAATTTTGAGTAAAACTTTCGGTATCTACAACTTCTTCTAGTGCGTTTTGAGGATTTACTTGAATGTTATAGAATTTACTCCAATTAACATTGGCACTAAAATTAGCTTTGTAATATTTTAAAAACGAACGTCCGTAGCGGAAATTTCCGGAAAGATTTTCATCGCCAAAAGGCGAATTAAATGGCGACCCAATTTGATTTACTCCTTCAAATAACGCTCTTGTTTTGATGGCTTCGGTAGTTCGAGTGTAATTTATAAATCCACCAAAATTTTCAAAATTAAACATATTGAATTTTTGATAATTCAAGGTGTGCGATTGCACTACTGAGTTTTCTAAGTCTCGATTACCAGAAAACAAACTGTTATAGCTATTAAAAATCGTACCTAATGCAAAGTTATTTACGTTGGTAAAATTGTTAGTCAACGCATAATTATAGGTTAATGATTCTGATTTTTTTATTTGATAAATCATTTGAAAATCGGGTAAAAATCGAGTCAACTCTTGCTTGGTATTTATTGCCAACTGCGAGTTTGTTAAATTGAAACGATGCAATGTTACTCCAGGCGTAAAGGTAAATTTACCGGTTAACCATTTTAAATGAAATCCTAAACTTGAATCGTTAAAGCGATACCCAACATCATTGGTGTTTTCAGTGTCAGTCAAATTATTAATGGTTCCATTATCCAAACGTTGAAACACGGAAGAATCTAGACTTTGATACACATAGGAATTTGCTAGAGTGAAATTGAGGTTTACTTTTGGTGTAAGTACATAATAATAATCTAGTCTACTGTCTAATTTATTGGTTTTGATAAAGCGACTTTGGGTAATATCGTTTCGGTTTTGATTTTGATTATATCCTCCAAAAATAAAAGGTTGAAACTCTAGATTGGCGTTGTATAATGGGTCTTCGTTTTGATATAAATATTGACTCTCAAAAGCAAAAATATGTTTGTCAGTAGGTGTGTAATAAAAACTAAGATTTTGATTGATGTTGATTGGATCTTGTTTTTTAGAAGTCAGAATGTTTTCACTAGAATTGGTATTGTCTAAAAAATTAAATACCTGTCTGTTCAAATTATTATTTTCGCGTTGTGCGGATAATCGCGTTAGGATATCATAATCCAGTTGAAATTTGGCACTAGGTTTATAAGTGGAACTCAACTTAAATAATCCTAAATTATTTTTTTGATTCCCTAAGTCTTGTCTTATTTCAGCAGAAGCTACTTCTTCTGAATTTGGGCGTAAAAAATTTACTGTTGATTGGGTATCGGTATCTACCAAAGTAGAAGTAGCAATAACAAATCCGCTTAAACTCCAGCTTTTGGATGGATTGTATGAAAAATTCGTGGCTCCAAAATGCGATTCGATTTCTTTAACTCTATCATCTTGGAAAAAGTTTATCCCTAACGAATTGCTCCCAACATTAATACTTCCGCCACCTTTTCCCATAATATTTCTAAAACCACCGCTAAACCTAAAATAATCCTGAATAGTAAAAGCTTGCTCGCCAACATTATTACTATTCCCCATTATGTTTATACTATATTTTGGACTATAATAAAATGCTTTGGGCGCAATATTATATCGTGTATCTTCATGACCAACACCAATCCCAGCAGTCATATCGCCAAACCAAAAGTTTTTCTTTCCTTCTTTTAGTTTGATATTCATAGCCAAATTATCTTGATTATTCTCGACACCTTTTAGAATTGAGTTTTCATTGTAATTACGAAGTACTTGAACTTTGTCGATAGCATCGGCAGGAATATTTTTTACGCCAAGTTTGGTATCACCATCAAAGAAATCTTTTCCTTCGACCATTAGCTTTGTTACCGATTTTCCTTCCACTTTTACTTGTCCGTCAGCATCAACCTCTACTCCGGGAAGTTTTTTAAGAACGTCTTCCAATTTTCTTTCAGTTCCATTAGTAAATGAATCCGAATTATAAACAATAGTATCTCCTTTTATTGACACAGGCATTTCGCGCACAATTTCTACACCTTCCAAATCAATTCCACCACTTTCCATTGTGATGTTTTGGGTAATGTTTTGAGTTTGGGTAGTAATCGTAATCTCTTTGTTTTGCATTCCCAAATAACTCAACTTTATGGTATAGGTAGCATTGGCATTTAGATTCAAAATAAATTTACCTTTTTCATTGGTAATGGCATAGGCATCCATGGCTTTGGTGCCTTGGTTCATCGCCATTATATTGGCCATTTCGAGTGGCGCTTTATTGTTATCGAGAATTGTGCCTTCAAAACGAACGTTTTGGGCAAAGGAAACCGTTGAAACTAAAAGGAATAAATAGACTATTTTTTTCATGATTATGGCTTATAAAACTAGGATTTAGTGTTCAAAAATAATTACGCCATCTTCGTTTTTCATGCTGTCCATTTTCTTTTTTTGAATTTCATCAAACTGCTTTTGGGTTACTTTATCTCCACTGTTGGGCACTTTGATTTTTGACTTTTCTTTAGTATTTAAAGCTACTTTTGAGCAAAGAATAATAGTCTCTTCTTCGTTAATTTCAAGAATTAACCCTGGTAAACCCCAATAATTTTTAGGCCCAAAACTAACCGGTATTTCTGGTGTATACCAAGCGACAATTGTTTTGTCTTTGGGTTCTTCCATTTTAAACAAAGAAGGTTTGGCTTCTTCTTTTTTGAGAAACTCTTTGTATTCTTCTTTTTGCTTTTCTGTAACTTGAATAAGAAGTTCGGCTTTAAAGCAATTGTATTCTCCTATTTTTTTGGTTTCGTTTACTAATTTCCAATTTGGTTTCTCTATAGGTTCTACTATCAAAAATTCTTTTCCAAAAATTTCGTCTTCTGTAATACTTTTATTTTCTTTAAGGTTAAGATACTTTTTACCTTCTCCAGAAAATGCTATTTTAAAAGAAACACCTCCAGAAGCTTGAGCTTCGGGTTTTTCTAATTGTTCTACTTCTTCATACAAGCATTCGGCTTTGGTGAACGATAAAGAATATTGCTTTTCGCTAGCTCTTTTCATGGCCTCTTGAAACGCTTTTTCTGTTTCAGGATCCATTTGTTTTTCTCCTATAGCTTTGTTTACTTCAACTTTTTCTTTTACAATTCTTTTTGAAAAATAGTCCGCTTTACCTTTAAATTCTTGTGCTTTTGCTAAAAAACTCATTAGCAAAAAGGATGAAATTAGTACAACTTTTGTCATGATTATTGATTTATGATTGATTAAATACTTATCGTGTTGTTCTCATTTGAAATCCGCCTCTTCCGCCATTCATTTCGCTCATTTCTTGCATTTTCTTGGTAACCGTTTCATCATATTCTTTTTGTGATATCTCTTTTCCGTTATTCGGCGCTTTGATTTCGACTTTGTCTTTTGAATTTAAAACTACTTTAGAACAAAGGATTACCGTTTTACCGTCATTAACTTCTAATATTAATCCAGGTAAACCCCAATACCCTTCAGGACCTTGATTTACTGGAATTTCAGGTGTGTACCAAGCGGTAATTGTAATTTCTTTAGGCAAATCAAAATCATCCATGAAATTGGTTCTTTTTTCTTTTTCTTCTTTTTTAGCATCACCTTCTTGAGTTTCCTCTTTCTTTTTGGGTTTAAAATTTCTGAAATCGGTTTTACTAGCTGGAATTACAGCAGTCGCTTTAAAACAATTATACCCTCCAATGACTCTTGCTTCGGAACTCATTTGCCATTTATAAGTAGTTAACGAATCTTTGATTAAAAACTCTTTACCCATAAACTCTTTATCAACGGTGTATTTTTTTTCTTTGACATTCTTATAATAGGTTCCGCCTCCACCCATAAAAGAAGACATCATTCGCATTCCGCCTCCTTGTCCTTTTCCGGGAGTATCTAATTTTTCTTCTTCTTTATAAATGGAAGCCGATTTATCGAAATTGAGAAAAAACGTTTTTTCAAACATTTTCTTCATTCGTTCTTCGATCATTTTTTGAATTTCGGGAGTTATTTCTTTGTTGCCTTCAAAACGAGATTTAAAATCGGCAGTGCTTGTTTTTGATTCGTAAACCGCCATTCCTTGAAAATCCTTTTGAGCAGAAGCAATATTGAAAAGAAATAAGAAAGCTAAAGTGTAAATAAAATTAATTCTCATAAGTTGATTTGTTTTGGTATTAATTACTCGAACTTAAAAGGCAAACTTACCTCGTAAAATTTGATTTCGATGTTTTTAATTTTTAAAAAAGCAAATATGACGAATCCGTTCAAATTTTGTTACCAATCTTTTGTTAAATTATTTTTTTTTGCTTGTCAATATTAAATTCCTTTAACGTAAATTAGCGTTATGATGAAAGCCCTTTTTTACTTTGTTTCATTAGTAGTTTGTTCCAATTGTTTTTGTCAAAACCAAAAACTAAAAACTACCATTTTGAGCGCCACTGAACTTGAAAACAAAACCTATATTGGTTTTGATGGTTTGGCTAGTAATTATTACATAAAGGATAATGTTTTTATTAAACAAAACGAAACCCAAAAATGGGAATATAAAAACGTCCCTTTAGGAAAAATAACCTCTGTAGATTTTGTTAATCCGCTTAAAATTGTTGTTTTTTATGAAGATTTTAATACCATAATTACACTTGACAATCAACTTAACGAAATACAGAAACTAAATCTTTTTGATATAGACAATACTATTTTTGCCTCTAAAATTGGATTGGCAGCACAAAATCAGTTTTGGATTTACAACGCACTCACGCAACAAATACTTTTGTTTGATTATTTAAAAAAAACTTCTAAAAATATTGGAAATCCAATGCGAGAAACCATACAACATACCCAATCTGATTTCAATAATTTTTATTGGATCGACGACCTTAATAATTGGTATGCTATCGATATATTTGGCAAAACCACTTTGTTGGCAAACATTCCACCATTTGAAAAAATTCAGATTATAGACCATGAGAAAATTTTATTTTCGAGAGACAATATTCTGTATTGTTTGAACAATGCTACGAAAACGGTTTACGAAATAGAAATTGTTGAGAAATCCTTTCAAAATTATTATTACAAAGACCAAATTTTGGCTATTTTTACCAACCAACAAATTAAGAATTATAAAATAAAATTACCATAATGCACATAGCAGTAGCAGGAAATATAGGAGCAGGAAAGACTACACTTACACGATTTTTAGCCAAACAATTTAAATGGGAACCGCACTTTGAGGATGTAGTAGACAATCCGTATTTAGATGATTTTTACCACCAAATGGAGCGATGGAGCTTTAATCTTCAAATATATTTTCTTAATTCACGTTTTCGTCAAGTACTTCAAATTAGAGAAAGTGGAAAAAACATTATTCAGGACAGAACCATTTATGAAGATGCTCATATTTTCGCACCCAATTTGCATGCGATGGGATTAATGACCAATCGTGATTTTGAAAATTATTCCGATCTTTTTCAATTAATGGAAGGATTGGTTGGCGCACCTGATTTGTTGATTTACTTAAGAAGTTCTATCCCTAATTTAGTTTCTCAAATACACAAACGTGGTCGAGATTATGAAAATACTATTTCTATTGACTATCTGAGTCGTTTGAATGAACGATATGAAGCTTGGATTCATACGTATGACAAAGGTAAATTACTAATTATTGATGTTGACAATATTGATTTTGTAAATAATCCAGAAGATTTAGGAGATATTATAAATAGAATTAATGCTGAAATAAACGGTTTATTCTAACACTACTATTTTTGATTAAATGCCTCATCTAATTATAATTGGATGAGGCATTTTTGTTTTTCATCGTTAATAACCCCAAAAACAACGTTTAAATTTGGATAGTGCTTAAATTAACCTCTATTTTATAGGGTATATATTTTAACCTTATTGTTATAATTTGAGCTAAATAGATCTATATAATTATCAAAAAAAATTGCTATGAAAAAGACTTACTCTAATAATCGACTTATTTTACTATCTATCTTTTTAATCCTATTAAGTAACATGTCTGTTTTTGCGCAATCAAAAACAGCTAAAAAAATTGAACATAGTAATAATTCAAAACGAACCTCATCTCAAAATATTACTCTAAAAGAAATTCATTCGCATAGCACTTTTGCAACAACAACCATTACCGCGTGTGATAATTATACTTGGCCAGTCACTGGTTTAAATTATACTATATCTGGAATTTATGGTTCTGGCGGCGGAATTACGCAACTATTTAATGACCAAACCGATTGGGAAAATTCAGCAGCTACAAATGGTGCTACTGTTGCTTTCAATACTATGGGAGGAATTCCAACTTCTACAACAATAAATTTAACTATTGGCACAATCAATGTAAGTTTGAGTGCTCCTGGCGGAATGTTTTCTAATGCTACCCTAGTTGGTACAAACAATCAACAAACAGCGATAACTATAACTTTTAACCCGCCAATTTATGGTATTGCTGGTAATTTTTTTGTTACTGATATTTCCAACAATGTTATCAGTGGTAATGTTACTGCAACCTATTCTGATGGCGAAATAGATAGTAGAACCGTAAATTCCGACACAGAAACTTTTGGCTATTTTTCTACAACTCCTTTATCCAATGTTATTTTAACAACAGCAACGCCAAATAGCTTCATTTCATTAAATAATTTAAGTATTGCCACGAATCCTACTTCAGACGACACTTTAGATTTAACGATAATTACTCCAACTATTCCATTTTTTACTCCTATAAATCCTATATGTTCAGGAAGTGCGTTGACTGCTATACCGACATCATCAAACAATGGAATAACAGGAACTTGGTCGCCTTCATTAGATAACACAAGTACTTCAACCTATACTTTTACGCCTGATACGGGACAATGTGCCACAACAACTACAACCACCATTTCTGTCTTTCCGGTTGGTTCAAATTCTAGAGATGTAACTGCCTGTAATAGTTATACGTGGCCTATAACGGGTTTGACTTATACGGAAAGTGGTTCCTATTCTACAACAATTCCATTAACAGACACAACAATAATTGATGACTTTTCTTTATGGATTCAGCATGCTTTTTCTTTTAACGCAACACTAGATTTTAATGATCTAAGCACTGTACCGGCAACTAATCCTACAAATTTCACATTAGGAACAACTAATATTACCATTTCAGCACCTGGTGGAATGTATTCTGGCCCAGATTTTCTGGGTACTGCAAATCCAAATGACGCAATATCCATTTCATTTAATCCTCCTGTATATGGAGTTTCAGCCAATTACTTTACAACAAATATTAGTGATGCAATCATTTCTGGAAATGTAACTGTTGCTTATTCAAATGGCACAATTCAAAGCAGAACCGTTACAACAGATACCGATACTTTTGGGTATTTTGACAATAATTTAATTAGTAGTATTGTAGTTAGTTCGACTACAAATTCTCCTAATCGATATGTTTCAATTAAAAACTTAGCCATTGCAACAGATCCAACAAGTTGCAGTACTGAAACATTAAACTTAATAATCAACACCTTATCGCCTCCGGGTGATACTATTGCTACAGCTATAGACGTTTCTATACCAAATTTTTCAACTAGTGGAAATAATCTATCTTCAAATTGTTATTCAAACACTATCGGAGAGTTAAGTCCAGATGTATGGTATAAAGTTAATTTAGATTCTTGTGCAGAGTCATTAAGTATAGATACTTGTACTGGAACTAATTTTGATACTCTAATAAGAGTATTTGCAGAAGACGGAACCACGGAATTGGCAAATAGTGATGATGATTGTGGCATAACTAGACAATCATCTATAAGTGATTTAGATGTATCCTCTGAAAATTTTGTTTATGTATTAGTAGAAGGTTATGTTGGTTTGGGTGAAGATCAAGGTATATATGGATTGAATATCACACAGACATTATTATCACAAACAATCCCCGTTTTTTTTACAGTAGCTCCTATTTGCAATGGTGATTCTTTATCGGCTTTGCCATCAACATCCAATAATGGAATTTCAGGAAGTTGGTCACCTGCTTTGGATAATACTGCTACTACAACCTATACTTTCACACCTGATCTCGGGCAATGTGCTTCTTCAGCATCCTTAACCATTACCGTAAATCAAGTTGTGACTCCAACTTTTACTGCGGTTGCTTCTATTTGTAATGGTGATTCTTTAGCTGCTTTGCCAACAACATCCAATAATGGAATTTCAGGAAGTTGGTCACCTGCTTTGGATAATAGTGCTACTACAACCTACACTTTCACACCTGATCTTGGGCAATGTGCTTCTTCAGCATCCTTAACCATTACCGTAAATCAAGTTGTGACTCCAACTTTTACTGCGGTTGCTTCTATTTGTAATGGTGATTCTTTAGCGGCTTTGCCAACAACATCCAATAATGGAATTTCAGGAAGTTGGTCACCTGCTTTGGATAATAC
>CANHWG010000012.1 GCA_947464335.1 Flavobacteriaceae bacterium | reverse complement strand
ATGATACGGGTAGAAATCTGTGGCAATTGAATATTCTTAAAGGCAATAGTTTTTATACTAACAGCTGAAACCGTTGGTAAGTCATAAGCGTGAGGGATAGAAGTGGCATCCTTTTTACTGTTTAAGAAAAGCCAACTCAAAATAACTAAACCAAATAGACAGGAAAAAGATAGAACGAATAGCCCGACGCTTGTCTCGTCTTTTTGGACGAGACAAGGGACACGCCATAATAAATTAATTTAAATTTCATTTTGAAATAAACTTGATAATGCTATCGATTACTTTTTTATCACCTAATATTTTTCGATGTCCTAAATTTTCTGTAATGAGAAGGTTACTATATTTTAAATTACGATGAATATTATGAGCTGCTTTTACTGAAATATCATTGTCATGTTGGTCATGAATAATCATTACGGGTATTTCCACTGATTGAGCAACGAAACTTGCAGCATAATTCTCCATATCTTCGTTATATTTTTTTTCAAAATATTCTTTCATTTTAAAAGCTATCTCAGGATTTAATTTTAGTTTTAAAACAAATTCATTTAAAATATCTTGAATTAAATCGCCACTACCTATTATAACTGCTTTATTAATTGAAAACTTTTGTTTGACTGCATTTAGAATAGACATACCACCCAAAGAATGACCTATAGCAAACTCAAAGGGACCGAATTGTTTTTCAATTTCGAGAATTGATGCAATAAATTCGGTCATTATTGTAGTTTTACCGCTTGATTTTCCGTGAGCAGGAGCGTCAAAACTAAGAGTTGAAAATCCATTCTGCAGTAGTTCATCTGCAATTTTGACTAATTGTGTTCCTCGACCAGACCAACCATGAACCAAAAGTATTTTCTTTTTACATTTTCCATAATGATACAATTGAATCTCTTTGTTTATATTAGGAATCCATAGCTTTTCTTGTTGACTATTTTGTTCCATATATATTTCTCTCTTAGGTATACTATGTTTTAATGGAGTTGTAAATAATTTGACGGCAAAAAGAGTTGCTAACTTAGAAGAAAATGCTTGTAATAATTTAGCAGTAAAGGTAATTACTTTAGGAATTTGCAATGATTGATTAGGTAAGTGCTCTTTTTTTGTCATTTCAATAAAATTTTGATACAAATTATAAAGTATTATATTTTTCTCTAAATTACAACTTCCTAAAATTACAATTAAAAATGCAAAATCAAACTAGAATAATAATTGAAAATGTTTCTCCACAACTAGACGGTGGAGCTTTTTTTATCAAAAGGATTGTAGGTCAAAAAATAGTGGTAACAGCGAATATTTTTCCTGATGGACATGACGTAATTGCTTGCTGTGTTAAATATAAACATGAAAAGGAAAAAAAGTGGCAAGAAATCAGAATGGTTGAAACAGGAAATGATGAATGGATTGCTGAATTTCAAGTTCAAAAGCAAGGTTTTTATACTTATCAAATAGAAGGTTGGGTAGATTATGCTCTAAACTGGCAACATGGGACCGAAAGAAAAATTCAAGATAATCAACAAGTAAAATCCGAATTGTTAGAAGGAGCAGAATATTGTCAAGCGATACTTAATGAAGTTGATGCATACGAAAAGAAGTATTTATCGGATGCCATAAAAGCTTTTCAAGAAGAAAAACTTTATGATAAAGCATTGCAAATTGCCCTTTCAAAAGAACTTCATCACATTTTTGTTAAATATCCTACTCGTACTTTAGCCAATACATCATCCGAATTAAAAGTGTATGTGGATAGAAAAAAAGCACTATTTAGTACTTGGTATGAGTTTTTTCCTCGTTCGGCTTCACAAGAAAAAGGGAAACACGGAACTTTTAAAGATTGTGAAAAGTTACTGCCAAGAGTAGCTGCTATGGGTTTTGATACTTTATATTTTCCTCCAATACATCCAATTGGAGAAGTGAATCGAAAAGGTAAAAACAATGCGACTAATGCGCAACCGGGAGATGTAGGTTCACCTTGGGGAATAGGTTCAAATTTTGGAGGTCATAAGTCTACTCATCCTGAATTGGGAAGTATTGATGATTTTAAATCACTAGTTAAAGCCGCAAAAAAATTAAACATTGAAGTCGCTATGGATTATGCTTTGCAAGCGGCACCAGATCATCCTTATGTAAAAGATTTTCCTCAATGGTTTAAATGGCGTCCGGATGGAACCGTACAATATGCAGAAAATCCACCAAAAAAATACCAAGACATTCAACCCATTTATTTTGAAAGTAGTGATTGGAAAAACCTTTGGAAAGAACTTTTGGACGTGGCATTATTTTGGGTTGAAGAATGCGATATTAGAGTGTTTAGAGTAGATAATCCACACACTAAACCTTTTTATTTTTGGGGTTGGCTAATTGCCGAAGTGAAGAAAAAACATCCCGATGTATTGTTTTTAGCCGAAGCGTTTACGCGTCCAAAAATAATGCATGAATTGGCAAAACAGGGCTTTACGCAATCCTATACCTATTTCACTTGGCGTAATACTAAAGCAGAATTAGTAGAATATATTGAAGAGTTAACCCAAACAGAACAAAAAGATTTTTTTCGTCCTAATTTTTGGCCCAATACACCAGATATTTTGCCTTATGCACTACAAAGCGGTCATGAGAGTATTTACCTTCACAAATATTTTTTAGCCGCTACATTAAGTTCGAGTATCGGTATTTATGGCCCGGTATATGAATATATGATATCGGAAGCCATGCCCGGAAAAGAAGAATATTTTAACTCTGAGAAATATGAGTTTTATAATTGGGATTGGTCAATTCAAAATAAGTTAATTACTGTCATTACTCGCCTGAATAAAATTCGTCACGAGCAACCTTCCTTACAACAAACGAATAATATACAATTTTGTGCTACCGATAATGATCAAGTCATTGCTTATTATAAATATGATGATGACCGAACCAATGAAACATTAATGATTTGTAGTATAGATCCTTATTATGCTAAACAAGTTTGGGTTCAGTTACCATTACAATCCTTGGGACTTCAACCAGGACAATCAATTCGAGTGATAGAATTGATCACAGGAAATAGCTATATTTGGGATAAGGAATGGAATTATGTAGAATTGCATCCTTCTTTACCTTTCCATTTGTTTAAAATTCAGAAATAGTTATGGAAAACGATAACCAGGATACTTTTTCGACCCCTTTCGTTTTTAAAACCGATTGGAAAAATGCTTTTGAAGATGAAGATTTTATTAAAGTATTCTCGTCTGATATTTTAGAGAATTACATCATCAATAAACGCTGGTATGGCGGAAAATCAAGTACCTTAAAGTATATTGAGGTAGTCGATCATTTTAAAATTACCTCCAAAAAAAACACCTATTATGGCGTGCTTTTGGAAGTTAATTTCAAAGAAGCTTTTTTTCAACATTATTTTATGCCTTTGGCTTTTATGGCCGAAGAAGAACTCGATACCAACACTATTATTGCGCCAGTGCAAATGGGCAATTCAAAAGGTTTTTTGGTCGATGCTTTACACCAAGAAGACTTCAGAAAACTATTATTTGATAACATAGTACAATCCAAAGAAAATCCTGAGTTGAAGCTTGTTTTTCATAAAGGAACCAAGTTTGAAGATAAAGAATATAAATCTTCAAGATTTATGGGCTTGGAGCAAAGCAATACTTCTATCATATACAATGATGCTTTTGTACTGAAGATTTTCAGACGCATTTATGTAAGCACTAATCCTGATTACGAAATAAGCCGTTTCTTAACCGAGCGGATGAATTTTAAAAGTTCTCCAGCGTATACCGGAAGCATTAACTTAGCTTTGCCCGAAGGCAATATTACCTTAGGTTTAATGCAAGAATTAGTTTCCAATCAAGGTGACGCATGGAAATTTATGTTAGAAGAAATTGATGTTGTATTTAGTAATTTGAAAAATAAAAAAATCAACATCGATAAGTTGCCTGGCATTCCCCTTTTTAAACGATTAAAAATAAATGAAATACCTCCAGAGATAATTGATTGGGTCGGATTGAGTTTATTTCTTCGTTTGCAAACATTGGCCAAACGAACCGCAGAAATGCATATTGCTCTTGGTAGTGATATCCATGATACGGCTTTTACACCAACAACTTATAACGGTGATTATACCGTTTGGTTGAAAAACAGAATGTTGTATCAATTTCAAAACAGATTGAATATTATCGAAAACAGTCTGCATAAATTAGATGGTTTGGCTTTAGATTTAGCACATCAGTTTTTAGAAAATAAAAAGTTAGTACGAAAGCATTTTGTAGATTTCGATTGGACGAAAATGAAATCAGAACGCATTCGCATTCATGGTGATTATCATTTAGGCCAAATTCTTGTAAACGGAGATGATTTTTACTTATTAGATTTTGAGGGTGAACCCGAAAGTACCATTCGTGACCGAAAAGTTAAACAACCGCCATTGAAAGATGTTGCTGGTTTATTTCGTTCGTTTCACTATGCTATTTATGCTACGATTTTTAACAATAAAGATAAATACCCGTTTGAACAAGAAACTCTTTTTAAAGCTGCCGAACTATTATTTAATTATTTTGTTGGGGTATATTTAGAAACCTACATCGAAAAAGCTCAGTCCGGAAATCTAAATATTGGCTACAACCATGAAATCGATTTTCTTTTAAAATATTGCCTCATCGAAAAAGCCGTTTATGAATTGGGTTACGAGTTAAACTCTCGTCCGCGTTGGGCGGTTATTCCGTTGCGAGGAATTCAGAGCATAATGGGATATTAGAAGCGAGTGGTTTGGGCATTTTTGGAAGCTCTATTCCCGCTGTCCGCTATACAAGGTGCCGCTGCCATCGGGGCTAGACAGGATTTGAATAGAATATAGTTGTTGTTTATCTATTTTGTCACACTGAGCGCAGTCGAAGGGCTAATAGTTACTAATAAAGAAGAATGAAATTTTATTTTGTTTACATATTAAGATGTAGTGATAATTCCCTTTACACCGGAATTACAAATGATTTAGAAAGAAGAGTAAACGAGCACAATGAGGGAAAGTTGCCAGATGCATATACTTTCAAAAGAAGACCCGTAATTTTAAAATGGTTTCAGGATTTTACAGAACCAATTGAAGCAATTTACTTTGAAAAAAAATTAAAACGATGGACAAAAGCTAAGAAAGAAGCATTGATAAAAGGTGATTTTGATATGATTGAAACATTAGCTGAGTGCAGAAATGCAACACATTATAAATATAAACCATAAGCCCTTCGACTGCGCTCAGGGTGACAAATCGCCGAAAATGATAGTTCAATCTATAGATATTGTCATCCCGAGCGCAGTCTAAGTAAAATAAAAAATAGAATACAAAAACACAATAACAAAAACAAAATGAACCAAGTACAAGTACATTCCCTTTTTACCGATTTTGATATCGATTTATTCAAATCAGGTAAGCATTTTAGATTATACGAAAAAATGGGCGCGCATCTAACAGAAGTTAACGGTGTAAAAGGGGTATACTTTGCGGTTTGGGCGCCATCAGCTCGTTCGGTTTCGGTAGTAGGCGATTTCAATTATTGGATACAAGGGGAACATTTATTAAATGTTCGTTGGGATGCATCGGGCATTTGGGAAGGTTTTATTCCTGGCATTGAAAAAGGGACTACCTATAAATATAAAATTCAATCCAACAATGGTGGCATTATTACTGAAAAAGCCGATCCGTTTGCGCTGTTTTGTGAACATCCTCCGCAAACGGCTTCTATCATTTGGGATTTAGACTATAAGTGGAAAGACAAAAAATGGATGGACACCCGAAAGGATAAAAACGGGTTAGACAAACCGTATTCGGTTTATGAAGTGCATTTGGGTTCCTGGCGTAGAAATAAAGAAGGTAAGTTTTTAACGTATCTAGAAATGGCAGACCAATTGGTAAACTATGTTAAAGAAACTGGTTTTACCCATGTCGAGTTTATGCCAGTAATGGAGTTTCCTTATGATCCTTCTTGGGGTTATCAATTAGTCGGCTATTTTGCGCCAACCTCTCGTTTTGGAAAACCGCAAGATTTTATGGTCTTAGTCGATAAATTACATCAAGCCGGAATAGGGGTGATACTCGATTGGGTACCTTCTCATTTTCCCGAAGATGCTCATGGGTTAGGATTTTTTGACGGCTCCAATCTTTATGAGCATCCCGACAGAAGAAAAGGATTTCATCCCGATTGGAAAAGTTTGGTGTTTAATTACGGTCGAAATGAAGTGCGTTCATTTCTCATTAGTAATGCCATTTTTTGGTTACAAAATTATCATATAGATGGACTTAGAGTCGATGCTGTGGCGAGTATGTTATATTTGGACTACTCTAGAAAAGAAGGAGAATGGGAACCGAATATTTATGGTGGAAGAGAAAACCTCGATACTATTAGTTTCCTAAAAGATTTCAACGAAGCGGTATATAGTAGCTTTCCAGATACGCAAACTATTGCCGAGGAAAGTACGAGCTTTCCAATGGTGTCAAGACCAACTTTTATTGGAGGTTTAGGTTTTGGCATGAAATGGATGATGGGTTGGATGCACGACACCTTACAATATTTTAAAAAAGAACCGATTTACCGTCGTTTTCATCAAAATGATTTAACGTTTTCGATGACCTATGCGTTTACCGAAAACTTTATGTTACCCTTATCACATGACGAAGTAGTCTATGGTAAACATTCGATATTAGGCAGAATGCCTGGAGATGAATGGCAGCGTTTTGCTAATCTTCGTTTGTTATATGGCTATATGTTTACGCATCCAGGAACTAACTTATTGTTTATGGGGGCTGAATTTGGACAAAGCAGTGAATGGAATTTTGAAGGCAGTTTAGATTGGCATTTGTTGCAATACGGTTATCATGATGGTATCAAAAAATGCATTACCGATTTAAATGACTTATATAAAAACAATCCAGCATTATATGAAAAGCAGTTTCATGTAGACGGCTTTGAATGGATAAACTATTCTGATAGCGAAAACGCAGTGTTGAGCTACATCCGAAAAGGAGTAGATGAAAAAGAAAGTTTGATTGTAGTGGCTAATTTTACACCAGTGGTGAGAGAAAATTACCGAATAGGTCTGCCAAGTAAAGGCAAACTAACTCAGATTTTCAATTCTGATAGTACAGAATATGGAGGAAGTGGTGTTGTTATGTCTAAACCAATTACAATTGATAAAACGCCATGGAATTACAGAGATTTTTCTGCCGAATTGGTGTTGCCTCCTTTAGGAGTTTCAGTTTATAAAATCTCATAAAAGCTTCTATTTTATACAAACCTGTCAGATTTTGAAACCTGACAGATTTGTATTTTTGGCTATTATCATTCGAAAACGTTATAGTTAAAAACTACTTAGATAAGTTATTAAATAATCATTGTCAACTTTGTAAATTCGCAACTTGACCTAATTAAATCATTATGATTACCAATCAAGAACTTGAACATAAAGGCGATCAGTTTCCTTCAAAAATAGTTTCTTTTCAACATGAAGTTGATAGTATTTTTTTCAATACCGAAAATAATATGATTTTAAAAGTCACGGTTCTTCGTGATAGCTTGATCCGTTTTCGTTATACTACCAAAGGATATTTCAGTAATGATTTTTCGTATGCTATTGATAAAACCCAATCTCATGGTTATAATCAATTAGAACTTTTTGAGGAAAACACCCATTTTTTGATAAAAACCAGTAAAGTATATTGCAAAATCAGTAAAAAAGATGCTAAAGTTACTATTCATGATATTGATGGTTTTGCAATTTTAGAAGATGAAATTGGTTTTCATTGGGAAGAAAGTTATGAGCATGGTGGAAATATCGTAAAAATGAGTAAACAATCTAAAGATGGAGAAAGTTTTTACGGGCTTGGCGACAAAGCCACTCACTTAAATCTGAAAGGTAAACGTGTCGAAAATTGGGCTACCGATCAATATGCTTTTCACAAAGACCAAGAGCCATTGTATAAAGTTGTTCCGTTTTATATTGGTTTGCATCATAACAAGGCGTATGGTGTTTTCTTCGATAATACGTTTAGAACTTTTTTCGATTTTTGTCATGAAAGAAGAAACGTCACTAGTTTTTGGGCAGAAGGCGGTGAAATGAACTACTACTTTATTTATGGACCAAAAATGAGTGATGTGGTTGAAACCTATACTCATTTAACGGGTAAGCCAGAACTTCCGCCATTATGGACCTTAGGATATCATCAATGTAAATGGAGTTACTATCCTGAGGAAAAAGTAAAAGAAGTAACCGGTAAATTTAGAGAATTACGAATTCCGTGTGATGCCATTTATTTAGACATTGATTATATGGAAGGTTTCCGATGCTTCACCTGGAGTAGCGAGTATTTTCCCGATCCAAAACGAATGGTGGCTGAATTGGCTAAAGAGGGTTTTAAAACCGTTGTTATCATCGACCCAGGAATAAAAATAGATAAAGATTATTGGGTATACCAAGAAGCACTTAAGAATGATTATTTCTGCAAACGTGCTGATGGTCCTTATATGAAAGGAAAAGTATGGCCAGGAGAATGTAATTTCCCTGATTATACTAATCCAGCCGTAAGAGAATGGTGGGCGGGATTGTTTAAAGAATTGATTTCAGAAATAGGAGTAAAAGGCGTTTGGAATGATATGAATGAACCTGCAGTAATGGATGTTCCAGGAAAAACCTTCCCGTATGATGTACGTCATGATTATGATGGTAATCCTTGTAGCCATAGAAAAGCACATAATATCTATGGAACTCAGATGGCTCGTGCAACCTATGAAGGAGTAAAGCGATTTGCCTATCCAAAACGACCCTTTATTATTACGCGTTCTGCCTATTCTGGAGCGCAACGATATACATCTTCTTGGACCGGTGACAATGTTGCCAGTTGGGAACATTTATGGATTGCCAATATTCAAATGCAACGAATGTCGATGTCAGGAATGGGATTCACTGGTTCGGATATAGGTGGTTTTGCAGAACAACCTTCGGGTGAATTATATGCTAGATGGATTCAATTGGGAGTATTTCATCCCTTCTGTAGAACACACTCTTCGGGAGATCACGGAGAACAAGAACCTTGGTCGTTTGGAGAAGAAGTAATAGATATTACAAGAAAATTTGTAGAATTGCGCTACCAATTGCTACCGTATCTATACACCATGTTTTGGCAATATGTGAATGAAGGAACACCCATGTTAAAACCTTTAGTATATTTTGACCAAGACGATTTTCATACGCATTACAGAACCGATGAATTCATATTTGGAAAACAGATATTAGTGTGTCCAATTTTAGAGCCAAATGCACAAGGGAGAAGAATGTACATTCCGAAAGGCAATTGGTATAATTACTGGACTAATGAATTGGTTGATGGTAAAAAAGAGCTTTGGATAAAAACAGAGTTTGATCAAATACCAATTTTTATCAAAGAAGGCGCTATCATTCCAAAATATCCTGTCCAACAATATGTTGGTGAATTACAATTTGATGAATTAACATTAGATGTTTATTACAAATTAGGTAAAGAAAAATCTACGGTTTATGAAGACGCTCAAGATGGATATGATTATAACAAAGGCAGGTTTTCGTTAAGAACTTTTAATGCCACAGGAAAAGAAAAAGAACTAATCATTCAACAGCACAGAGAAGGAACATTTGAAACTTCGTATTCCAAATTTAAAATAAACCTAAATGGATTGCCTTTTAAAGTTAAAAAGATTGAACTGGATAATGAAAAAATAACATTAGATCACGTACAATTTAACGGCGGTAATTCCTTGTTAATTGATAAAGATTTCTCAGAGTTGCATATTATTGGAGTTTAGATTGCTTAATTTTGTCGTATAAATTTAACGATTATGAAAAAAGTAATATTATTTAGTATAGTTACTATTGTAGCAATAATCTTTTCTTGTGCCAAAAATCCGTTTACCGGAAAAAAAACATTAGCTATAGTACCCAACAGTGAATTATTACCTTCTGCTTTTGCACAATACGGACAATTCATAAAAGAAAATAAAGTGCTTTCAAATACTGCCGAAGCAAAAAGAGTAGAATTAATTGGTACAAAAATAAAAAATGCTGCTGAGAAATGGTTAAATGCAAATGGCTATAAAGACTATTTAAAAGAGTATCAATGGGAATATAAACTAGTTGATAGCAAGGAAGTTAATGCTTGGTGTATGCCTGGGGGAAAAATTGTTGTGTATTCTGGAATTTTACCTATAACAAAAGATGATGCTGGACTAGCAACCGTAATGGGACATGAAGTAGCACATGCATTAGCCAATCACGGTCAGCAAAGAATGAGTGCAGGAATCTTGCAACAATTGGGTGCAGTGGGTACAGCTGCCGCGCTCGGAAATGAAAGTGCGCAAACACAACAAATTGCAATGACGGCCTATGGAGCAGTAACCCAATTTGGAGGAATGTTACCTTTTAGTAGAAGCCACGAAAGCGAAGCCGATGTTATTGGCTTAAAATTAATGGCTATTGCAGGTTATAATCCAGAAACAGCTATTTCATTTTGGCAAAGAATGTCTGCGGCATCAGGTGGACAAAAACCAGCAGAGTTTATGAGTACACATCCATCAGATGAAACTAGAATTGCCAATATAAAAAGACTCATTCCAGAATCAAAAGCAGAAGCTGCAAAATTTGGAGTAACGTTCAATTAAAACTACATAAATCATCCACAAAAGAAGATGTATTTTTATTTTTTAAAAAACTTCTGAGTTTGAATTTGATTTCCTTGTTGTACCTTAACGATATACATACTTGAAGCAAGATTTGAAATGTCTATGTTGTTTTGATTCGAAACCCTAAGGATTGATTTTCCAATCATATCAAAGATTTCTATAGTATATTTTTCAGATTCAATATTTGATATTGAAATTATATTTTTTGCGGGATTTGGTTCTAAACCAACTTTGTTAAAACTATGAATGTTAACATTTAAAGTACAATCAAGATTATTTATTTTTTGCCAAATTTGATTGCAGAATAGGGTTGTAACTTCAGAACTTCCAGAACTAGGAGCTTCTCCCATTCTAACAAATACTAGCCCTCTATTTTGTGAAATACTTACTATTTGCCCGTCTTTTCCTAATCCCGCAATCATATCAATAGGTGCGTTTGGCGCGTATGATCCCTGAAAAACAAACTGAGTTGTCGGCAACATATAACTTTGTTTTCCATTCAACCACCATAAATAGCCATACGATTTATTTAGGTTTTGAGAAGTATTGACCATTTCATTAAAATAAGTGTTGTTAATTAATTGAGTACCATTCCAAGAACCATTTCCTTGTATTAGTAAGCCATAACGTGCCATACTTCTGACGTTACTGAAGTATACATTATTAAAATCTACAGTAATCCAAGTTCCTGTCATTCCAGTTGGGTTTTTGAGTTTTAATTGGGTGTACGTATTGATGGATTGCCCTGTAGCATTTTCTAATACGCCTTCGAGTAAGGTATAAGGAGCATTATGATACGCCCAACGAGTTCCGGGAATTGCTAAGTATTCTAGACAGCTACTAAGTGTACAATGATTATCAATGACACCGTCGTTTAAACCCGTAGTCATCGTCAATTGATTTCTAATTTTGATGTTGTTTTCTTGGGCTAAAGTACAGCTAGTCCATCCTTGACCTAAATAGGTTGAAGTATTATCATTTAAAGACAAAAAATTTTCTTCTTGGGCTTTACCTATTAAAAATGCAGTAATAGTTTTTCCTGCTGAAGCCCAGTACCACGAACTCTGATTAGTAAAAGTTCCGAAATAACGTTCTAAAACAATTTTACCATCTTTTAAAACAATGAATCCTTTGGTGTTTTCTTGTTCTAAAAAAGAATAAAGATCATCAATACTTGATTGACACCATCCTAATGTTGAAGGGTCAGTAGTTTCCCAGGTTGCTGTAGGATTAATAGGTGGATAATAAAGTGGTTGAGAATCTGAAAAATTTGGAAACAAAAACAATGTAATGATTGGAATTAGTAGTATTTTTTTCATTGTTATCTTTTTTTATTTTTCTATGACCAAATATTATTAAAAAGGTTTATCTGCTAAATAAAATAAAAATAAGTATAATTTATCTTATTTAATCGTTTATAAACAAATTTAAAATAAATTAGCTCAATCAAAAATACCTTAGATTATGGTCAATATTCAAAAAGGAGAAAAGAAACTTCTAAACGCTTGGGCTTTCTATGATTGGGCTAATTCAGTTTATAGTTTAGTAATTGCTTCGGCAGTTTTTCCAATTTTCTATAATTCACTATTTGATAAAGATAACCCTTATGTAGTGTTATTTGGATATAACTTTAAGAATTCAGCTTTAATAAGTTTTGTTACTTCTGCGGCCTTTTTATGTGTGGCCTTATTTTCACCTCTGCTTTCTGGAATTTCAGATTATATTGGAAATAAGAAAAGCTTCATGCGTATTTTTAATTATATCGGTGCAATTTCTTGTATTGGTTTGTTTTTTTTTGATTTAAATTCTATAGAACTTGGACTTACCTTCTACTTTTTCGGACTTATTGGTTTTTGGGGGAGTTTGGTTTTTTACAATTCTTATTTACCCGATATTGCTTTTCCAGAGCAGCAAGATAAAGTGAGTGCTAAAGGTTATTCTCTAGGTTATTTTGGAAGTGTATTACTTTTAATTGTCAATTTGGTAATGATTATGTCAGCTGAAGGAGAAGCAAAAATGATGATGATGCGGTATTCGTTTGCCATGGTTGGTATTTGGTGGATCGTATTCAGTCAATATACTTATTATTACTTGCCTAAAGGAAATTCAAATACGCAAAAAGTAAATTTTGATGTCGTTTTTAATGGTTTTAAAGAGTTAAAAAAAGTGTGGAAAATGCTTCAATCTGAAATTCCTTTAAAAAGATATTTAGTGAGCTTTTTTGTTTTTAGTATGGCAGTTCAAACCGTAATGTTGATTGCGACCTATTTTGGTGCTCAAGAAATAGAGTGGAGTAGTCCAGAAGAAAGTCAAATCGGACTAATAACGTGCATACTTTTAATTCAATTAATTGCCATTCTTGGAGCTTTTTTAACGTCAAGAGCGTCATCGAAATTTGGTAACATTACAGTTTTAATTTTTTTAAATGCTTTTTGGTTAATTCTTTGCTGTTTCGCTTATTTCATAACAACTCCTAACGATTTTTATATTATGGCAAGTTTGGTTGGATTAGTTATGGGTGGTATACAATCATTAGGAAGATCAACATATTCTAAGTTTTTACCGGAGACACAAGATACAACATCTTTTTTCAGTTTTTATGATGTTACTGAAAAAATAGGGATCGTAATAGGTATGATGGTTTATGGATTAATTGATCAAATTACAGGTAGTCCAAGATTTGCAATTGTATTTTTAGGGGTGTTTTTCTTGGCAGCTATTTTATTATTATTGAGAATTCCCAAAAAAGCATTGTCATAAAATCAAAAATAAATTATATTTGAAGAAAATTTGATCTAATTTGTCATGAACAAAATAAAATTATTAGCGGGTGTGTTTCTTATTTTAACTTCATTCTCATTCATTTCTTGTGAAAATGAACCTATTGATAGTGCCATTAATTTGGATGATTTTGTAGGTGGAGGACCTGGAGGACCAATGGTTTTTAAAGCTGATTTTGGAGGCAACACTTGGAATGGAACTGTAGCTGAGGCTGTTTTTTCGAGCAGTTTTATTTCTATTGGAGCTACTAGAGCTGATGGCTCAACATTTTCAATTTTAATTGGTGGTTTAACTACCGGAACGTATCCTGCGAATTCTAACATTATTGCCTATACTCCTAATGGATCTGATTATGCTTACTGGTCTGTTAATCAAGCTAACGAATCGGAACTTACGGGTTCTATAGTTATTACAAATATAAATACCGTAAATAAAACTATTTCAGGAACTTTTAGTTATAAAGGATATTGGTCTGATGCTACGAATACTTCTATTCTGCCGGTAGATTTTACTAATGGAGTTTTTACTAATGTTCCGTATACCTCTGGTAATCCTGTTGGAAATGACACTTTTTTTGCAAAAATTGACGGATCTGAGTTTATTGAAGATCAAATAGATGGCGCATTAATAACAAATGTTTCAGGAATGGCTGATCAAATAAGTATAGTTGCTTCTAAAACTAATGGCGATAGAGTTGGTTTAAATATTGTTCGTTCTTTAGCTGTTGGTACATATCAATTTACTGGGCCTTTAGGTGAAAATGTGAATGGAAGTTGTGTGTTAAATGATGTGCTTTATAATGCAGAATCAGGTTCTATAACAATTATCTCTAAAACAGATACAAGAATTAAAGGAACGTTTAATATGGTAGTTAAAAACTTTACATCATCAGCTACCAAAACTGTCACCGAAGGTACTTTTGATGTTGAATACAATTAAATTTTTTAAACTAAATAAATTAAATCCGTCCTTTTGGCGGATTTTTTTATGGCACAATACTTGACTTATTTATTCGCTTATCGATACTAGAAGTTAGTATGTCGATTTTAAGCAAATTCACTTGTTTTACATCGATTTTAATTTATTTCTTAAAATGGAAGTGCTACATTTGTTAAGCATTATCTAATTTCTAATGTCATTTTGACCTAATAAAATACCATGTCAAACCGCAATATTATATCTTTTGACAATTTGTCACTACAAGAATTCGATACAGAAACTGATTTGATTCCTTTATTAACTCCAGAGGATGAAGAAGAGATGAATAAAGAAGAGCTTCCTAGTTCTTTGCCTATTTTACCTTTACGTAATACTGTTTTATTCCCTGGTGTGGTAATTCCAATTTCTGCAGGAAGAGATAAATCGATAAAGCTTATTAACGATGCTAATGCAGGTAATAAAATTATTGGTGTGGTTGCTCAAAAGAATGAAGAAGATGAAGACCCTACTAAAAATGATATATATCCTATAGGAACTGTTGCTCAAATCCTACGTGTTTTAAAAATGCCGGATGGAAATATTACAGTCATTCTTCAAGGTAAAAAGCGATTTGAAATAGATGCAGTAACTACGGAAAAGCCCTATTTAAAAGCCAGTATTAAAGAAGTTGAAGAAAAAAGACCTAGTAAACACGATACTGAATTTAATGCTATAACCGATTCTATTAGAGAATTAGCAATCGAAATAATTAAGGAAAGTCCAAATATTCCAACGGAAGCTACATTTGCTATTAAAAATATTGAAAGTCAATCCTTTTTAATCAATTTTGTTTCTTCCAATATGAATCTTACAGTTAAAGAAAAACAAGATTTATTAGCAGTTAATGTGCTTAAAGAAAGAGCTTTAGAAACTCTTCGTTATATGAATGTTGAACTCCAAAAACTAGAACTTAAAAATGATATTCAATCTAAAGTTCGATTTGATTTAGATCAGCAGCAACGAGAATATTTCTTGCACCAACAAATGAAAACCATTCAAGAAGAATTGGGTGGTGTATCAAATGAACAGGAAATCGAAGAAATGCGTCAGAAATCAAAATCAAAATCTTGGGATGCTAAAACAGCGAAACATTTTGAGAAAGAAATTTCTAAAATGCAACGAATGAATCCACAAGCTCCTGATTTTGGTATACAAAGGAACTATCTTGAGTTGTTTTTAGAGTTGCCTTGGAATCATTTTTCCAAAGATAATTTTGACTTAAAAAGAGCACAGAAAATAATTGATCGAGACCATTTTGGATTGGATGATGTTAAGAAAAGAATTATCGAGCATTTGGCAGTTTTGAAATTACGTAACGATATGAAATCGCCGATAATTTGTTTAACTGGACCTCCAGGTGTCGGAAAAACTTCTATTGGTAAATCAATAGCTGAAGCTTTAGGAAGAGAATATGTTAGAATTTCACTAGGCGGTTTACGTGATGAAGCTGAAATACGGGGACACCGTAAAACGTATATCGGCGCAATGCCTGGAAGAATCATGCAAAGCTTGAAAAAAGCAGGTACTTCTAATCCGGTTTTTGTTTTAGATGAAATTGATAAGTTGTCTAACTCTCACCAAGGCGATCCTTCCTCGGCTTTATTAGAAGTTTTAGATCCAGAACAAAATAATGAATTCTATGATAACTTTTTAGAGTTAGGTTATGATTTATCTAAAGTGATGTTTATTGCTACTTCCAATAACATGAGCGCTATTCAACCAGCACTAAAAGATAGGATGGAGGTAATTAAAATGTCAGGTTACACTATCGAAGAAAAAGTAGAAATTGCAAGGAAGCACTTGTTTCCGAAACAGCTTAAAGAGCACGGATTAAAGCCAAAGGATTTATCTATTGGTAAAAAACAACTTGAAAAAATTATTGAAGGGTATACTCGAGAGTCTGGAGTTAGGAATTTAGAACAAAAATTAGCTCAAGTTATTCGAAATGCTGCCAAATCGGTAGCCATGGAAGAAGATTATAATAAAAAAGTTACTGATGAGGATGTTGTAAAAATTTTGGGTGCACCAAAATTATCCAGAGACAAGTCGGAGAGTAATGACGTTGCCGGTGTAGTTACAGGCCTGGCTTGGACAACAGTTGGAGGTGATATACTATTTATTGAATCATTGATTTCTGCAGGAAAAGGAAATTTAACCTTAACTGGAAATTTAGGAACAGTAATGAAAGAATCGGCTACTATTGCCTTAGAATATATTAAATCTAATGCAGCGCTTTTTGGATTAGAGCCCGAAATGATAGCAAAATATAATATTCATTTACATGTTCCTGAGGGAGCAACGCCAAAAGATGGTCCAAGTGCAGGAATAGCTATGTTGACCTCTTTGGTTTCATTATTATCACAACGAAAAATTAAGAAGAATTTAGCCATGACAGGAGAAATTACACTTAGAGGTAAAGTATTGCCTGTGGGTGGAATCAAAGAAAAAATTCTGGCGGCTAAACGCGCCAATATAAAAGAAATTATTCTTTGTAACGAAAACAAAAGTGATATTGAGGAAATAAAACCTGAATATATTGAAGGGTTAACTTTTCATTACGTAAAAGAAATGAGTGAAGTAATTGATTTTGCATTAACCAATCAAAAAGTGAAGAACGCTAAAAAGTTATAATTGCATTTGATAAAACCATAGTAAGATGGCATAAGTATTCTTTAACTTATGCCTTTTCTTTTTACTTTTTTTACTACCATTTAAAATAATATCTTCGCATTTTCGTTATAGAATTAGCATAAGTCATATTTTGATGTTTAAAAAAATAATTTGTATTGGATTTTTCCTCACTAGTTTGTTCAGTTTTGGACAAATTGGAGGAAGATCAGTATATCAATTTTTAAACTTGGTGACTTCTCCAAGACAAGCAGCACTTGGCGGTAAAGTAATCACTTTTTATGATAGCGACGTAAATCAAGCGCATTTTAATCCAGCCAATATTAATGCCGAAATGGATAACAAACTTTCGCTGAATTACGGAAGTTTATTTGGAGAAGTTACCTACGGGACTGCTTCCTATGCGTATACCTATGACCGACATGTGCAAACGTTTTTCGGAGGTGTAAACTATGTTAACTACGGGAAATTTGATGGTTATGATGAAAACGGTATAGAAACATCAAATTTTACCGGAAGTGAAATTGCACTAACATTTGGATATGCCTACAACATTCCTTTTTCTGATTTTTATATCGGTGCTAATGCTAAATTGATTTCTTCATCTTTAGAGAGTTACAATTCATTTGGAGCCGCCATTGATATTGGCGCGATGTTTATCGATACCCGAAATGATGTCAATTGGGCAATATCTATCAGAAATATTGGAACACAAATCACAACCTATGCTGATACCAGAGAAAAATTGCCATTAGAAGTATTGATTGGTGTTTCTCAACTCATGGAGAACGTGCCAATTCGATGGCATTTAACCTTAGAGAATATGCAGCAATGGCAATTAGCTTTTTCAAATCCAAACCGTGCTCAAGGCGGATTGGACGGAAGTTCTACTCCTGACAAACCCTCTTTTTTTGGCAATGCATTACGCCACGTTATTGTTGGTATAGAATTATTTCCTGAAAAATCATTTAATTTAAGATTGGGTTATAACTTCAGAAGAGCCGAAGAATTACGGATTTTAGAACAACGAAATTTTTCGGGTATTTCGGTTGGTTTGGGATTAAGAATGGGTAATATAAAATTTAATTATTCCTATTCACGTTATACTTTAGCGGCCAATACTAGTTTGTTTGGTTTGACTATTGATTTTGCAAATGATAAATATTAACAACACTATAAATTGAAAAAAATTACCATTGCCATCGACGGATTTTCCTCTACCGGGAAAAGCACTTTAGCCAAACAATTAGCCAAACATCTAGGGTATGTATATGTTGATACCGGAGCGATGTATCGGGCAGTTGCTTTTTTTGCGATGCAGAACGGCTATATTAGCAAAGATTTTTTTGACAAACAATCGCTAATCAACAGCTTGTCTTTTATAAAATTGCATTTTGTTTATAATTCCGAGTTGGGTTTTGCAGAAATGTATTTGAATGATAGTAACATAGAAAAAGATATCAGGACATTAGAGGTTTCTAACTTTGTGAGTTTGGTAGCTGAGGTTTCAGAAGTCAGAGCCAAATTGGTTGAACAACAACAAGAAATGGGCAAAGAAAAAGGTATTGTGATGGACGGACGCGACATCGGTACGGTTGTTTTTCCTGATGCTGAACTTAAAATATTTATGACAGCAAGTGCCGAAACTAGAGCGCAAAGACGATTTGATGAATTAAATGAAAAAGGACAAGAAGTTACGTATGAACAGGTGTTAAAAAATGTTGTAGATCGCGATTATATTGATACTCACCGCGATGATTCTCCGCTTCGAATGGCTGATGATGCTATTGAAATAGATAATTCGTACTTAACCAAGGACGAACAATTCAACGCCGTTTTAGAAATGGTAGATGAAATTATTAATTCATAACTTTTTTACAAACTTGTCATTCCGGCTTGTTGGAAAACGAGAGAGGAATCTTATCTTATTTTAAGCTAACCTTTACAAGATTTAGCAATGCTGAATCAATAGGTTTATCCTGCCTCGAAATGACAAAAAAACTTTTAATCACTTGCATTTTTCGATATTAATAGTAGCTTTACGTTCTATTTTAACTAAATCAAAACTATTTTTATGAGTATAAAATTCAGATTAACTTTAATGAGTTTTCTCCAATTCTTTGTTTGGGGGGCATGGCTTATTACTATTGGAGTGTATTGGTTCGATACCAAAAAATGGTCAGGTGTTGACTTCGGCGCTGCCTTTTCAACCTTAGCGTTAGCTTCGATATTCATGCCGGCTATAACTGGAATTATAGCTGATAAATGGATGAACGCTGAGAGGTTATATGGATTACTGCAGATTGGTTATGGAATTACTTTATTTTTCCTACCAGGAGTTGACAATCCAGAGACGTTTTATTGGGTCATGATGATTGCCATGTTTTTCTACATGCCAACTATTTCACTTTCGAATTCTATTGCCTATAATATCCTAAAAACTAACAGTTATGATGTCGTTAAAGTTTTTCCGTCAATTCGTGTTTGGGGTACAATTGGCTTTATTGTAGCTATGTGGTGTACTAATCTTTCTGGCTCTAAAGACAATGGGAATCAGTTTCTTATTGGGGCAGTGATAGCAATAGTTTTAGGCATTTTTGCTTTTACATTGCCAAAATGTCCACCTCAGAAAACCATTTCAGAAAATGCTTCTGTAGCTGAACAATTAGGATTAAATGCTTTCAAGTTGTTTAAGAACTCAAAAATGGCAATGTTTTTTTTCTTTTCATTGTTCTTGGGTGCTGCTTTGCAGTTGACCAACATGTATGGTGATGCTTTCCTTTCAGGGTTTAAATTTGATCCACTTTATAAAGACTCTTCGGTTGTTCGTTATTCTACATTGATAATGTCTATATCACAGGTTTCAGAAACACTCTTCATTTTGGCAATTCCATTTTTCTTAAAAAAATTCGGAATTAAGAAAGTTATGCTAATTAGTATGATTGCATGGGTACTTCGATTTGCGTTCTTCTCTTATGGTAATCCTGAAGGGTTTGGACTTATGTTGATTATTTCTTCCAATATTGTTTACGGAATGGCTTTTGATTTCTTCAATATCTCTGGTTCATTGTTTGTAGAAACAACAACCGATTCTAAAATCCGTTCTTCGGCTCAAGGTTTGTTTATGATGGTAACAAATGGTTTTGGGGCTTATTTAGGTTCAAAAGTGAGTGGGTTTTTAATCGATAATTATTTTACCCATGATAATGTGAAGGATTGGCATACTATATGGTTGACTTTTGCAGTATATGCTTTGGTGATTGCAATATTATTTGCAGTTATGTTTAAGCATAAACACAATCCGAATGATGTTGCTAATGTAAGTCATTAAAAGGATGTAACTTTTATATTAGACCCAACAGGTTTTATCCCGAATTTTCGGGACTGTTGGGTCTTTTTTTGCAATGCCATCATCATTTAGCCCTGATGGGAGCAACTACCGCGTAGTGCGGACAGCAGGAAAACGAAAACCAAGAATGCCCGAACTTTTCGCTCCTGATTGCTTCGTTCCTCGCAATGACAATTTCAAATCTTTTCTCTTGCTTCTTTGCTCTATTTTCTTAGTCAATTGTTTTGTAATTAAGAAATTATGCTTACTTTTGCCAACCTTTTGGCGAAGAAGAGTTTCCTTTAGGTATCAAACATTTATATATAAACACTGTTGTGTTTTTATTTGCATTAAGAAACTCAAAGAACATAACATACAAATTATTGAATCAGCATGGCTGTATTAAACAAAGAACAAGAAGCGTTTTTAAATGAATTTAACTGGCATAATTATGCCGAAGGAATCGACGCAGTAGATCAAAAAAACTTAGAAGAGTTTGAAAACTTAGTAACTAAAACGTTCATTTCAACGGATCAAGAAGAAGTTGTAGAAGGTGTAGTAGTAAGAATTACTGACAGAGACGCTATTGTTGACATCAACGCGAAATCAGAAGGTGTAATTTCATTAAATGAGTTCCGTTACAACCCAAGTTTAAAAGTGGGTGACAAAGTAGAAGTATTAATTGACGTTCGTGAGGACAAAACAGGTCAATTAGTATTATCGCACAGAAAAGCAAGAACTATCAAATCATGGGATAGAGTTATTTCGGCTAATGAAACTGGAGAAATCGTTCAAGGTTTTGTTAAATGTAGAACTAAAGGTGGTATGATTGTAGATGTTTTCGGAATTGAAGCATTCTTACCAGGTTCACAAATAGATGTGAAACCAATCCGTGATTACGATGTATATGTAAACAAAATGATGGAGTTCAAAGTAGTGAAAATAAACCACGAATTCAAAAACGTAGTTGTTTCACACAAAGCACTTATCGAAGCAGATATTGAAGTTCAAAAGAAAGAAATCATTGGTCAATTAGAAAAAGGACAAGTATTAGAAGGTATTGTGAAAAACATTACTTCTTATGGTGTGTTTATTGATTTAGGTGGTGTAGATGGATTAATCCACATTACAGATCTTTCTTGGTCAAGAATTAATCACCCAAGTGAAGTTCTTGAATTAGATCAAAAATTAAACGTGGTTATCCTTGATTTTGATGATGAGAAAACAAGAATTCAATTAGGTTTAAAACAATTAAACGCTCACCCATGGGATGCTTTAAGTGCTGAATTAAATGTTGGTGATAAAGTAAAAGGTAAAGTAGTTGTAATCGCTGATTATGGTGCGTTTATCGAAGTTGCTGAAGGTGTTGAAGGTTTAATCCACGTTTCTGAAATGTCATGGTCTACGCACTTACGTTCGGCTCAAGATTTCGTAAAAGTGGGTGATACTGTTGAAGCAGTTATCTTAACTCTTGATAGAGATGATAGAAAAATGTCTTTAGGTATCAAACAATTAACACAAGATCCATGGACAGATATTACGTCTAAATATCCAGTTGCTTCTAAACACACTGGAATCGTTAGAAACTTTACTAACTTCGGTATATTCGTTGAGTTAGAAGAAGGAATTGACGGTTTAGTATATATCTCTGACTTGTCTTGGACAAAGAAAATCAAACATCCATCAGAATTTGTTAACGTAGGTGACAAATTAGAAGTGGTTGTATTAGAGTTAGATGTTGAAGGACGTAAATTATCTTTAGGTCACAAACAAACTACGGCTAATCCTTGGGACAAACATGAAGATGCTTTCGCGGTTGGAACAATTCACACCGGAACTATCGCTGAAATTGTTGACAAAGGTGCTACTGTAGATTTCGGAGATGATGTGGTTGCGTTTATTCCAACACGTCACTTAGAAAAAGAAGACGGTAAAAAATTGAAGAAAGGTGACGAAGCTGAATTCAAAGTAATTGAGTTCAACAAAGAGTTTAAAAGAGTTGTTGCTTCACACACGGCTATTTTCAGAGAAGAAGAAGAGAAAAATGCAAAAGTTGTTACTGAAACAGTAGCTTCTAATAATGCTCCTGCTCAAACTCTTGGAGATAATAATGATATCCTTGCCGGATTAAAAGCAAAAATGGAAAAAACAGAGAAAAAGAAATAATTCACTGCTTCCTATAAATAAAAACTCCCGATGAAAATCGGGAGTTTTTTGTTTTAGACCTGACAGGATTTTAAAACCTGTCAGGTCTAATCTAGTAGATGATGAATTATTGTCTCAAACTGGCACCAACTTCGGTTTCTAAGTTTTTCTGAAGCTTGTTCATGATTTTGTCAATTTGTTCGTCAGTTAAGGTTTTGGTATTATCCTGCAACGTAAAACTCACCGCATACGATTTTTTTCCTTCCGGAAGATTTTTTCCTTCATACACATCAAATAAATTCACCTCTTTTAATAACGATTTTTCTGTTTGTCGAGCCACGTTATAAATAGCATCAAAAGCTACCGTATTATCAACTAAAAGGGCTAAATCTCTTCGAACTTCTGGATATTTTGGGATATCTATAAACTTAATTTTATTATTGATTAATTTCAAAATCAAATTCCAATTAAAATCAGCATAAAAAACCTCTTGCTTAATATCGAAATGTTTTAAGATGGATTTTTTAACGGTTCCAAATTCTACTAAAGTATCATTATTACAAGCTATGGCAATTCCTTCTGCAAATACATCAGAAGTTAGCGGTTGATTTTGAATTTTAGAGATACCCAATCGAGATAAAATCGAATTTACATAACCTTTAAACAAAAAGAAATCAGAAGGTTTTTGTGGATTGGTCCAGCTTTCTACCATTCGGTTTCCAGAAACAAATAAAGTTAAGTGCTTTGGTTCTTCATATCCTGACGCTATTTTGTGATAGGTTTTACCAAATTCGAATAATTTCAAATCACTATTTCTTCTGTTAATGTTGTATGAAACTGCTTCTAAACCAGAAAATAACATCGACTGACGCATAGTAGCCAAATCATTACTTAATGGATTAATCATCGTTACATTATGTTCTTCTTTCAACATTTCAGATAATTTTATATACTCTGATGTTGTTAAGGAATTCGCCATCATTTCATGAAAGCCTATAGAATTCAATTGTGTAGCCACAATATTTTGTACTTTATAGTCTTCAGTACGGGCCGAATTGGCTACTGTTGCATTTAATTTTTTAGTAAAATTGATATTGTTATAGCCGTAAACGCGAAGAATTTCTTCAATAACGTCTATTTCACGTTGAACATCTACTCGATACGAAGGTATAATTAGACCCAATCCAGCATCAGAAACACTATTGACCTTAATATCAAGTGAAACCAGAATTTTTTTAATAGTTTCTTTAGGTAATTCTTGTCCGATTAATTTGGCCGTTTTGTCAAAATGAAGAAATACAGGAAAATCGTCGATCTTCTTTGGATAAATATCAACAATGTCGGATGTGATTTCACCACCAGCTAATTCCTTTATTAAAAGTGCGGCACGCTTTAAAGCAAATTCAGTAATGTTTGGATCTATTCCTCTTTCAAAACGAAAGGAAGCATCAGTATTAAGTGCATGTCTTTTGGCTGATTTTCGAATACTCACCGGATTGAAATAAGCACTTTCTAAGAATATAGAGTTTGTAGTTTCTGTAACTCCTGAACTTTTTCCTCCAAAAACTCCTGCCAAACACAACGGTCCATTTTCGTCGCAAATCATTAAATCTTCTTCATTTAATGTTCTTTCTACCTCATCAAGTGTGATGAATTTGGTCCCAGCAGCAAGCGTTTTTATACTAATTTTACCATTAATTTTAGAAGCATCAAAGGCGTGAAGTGGCTGTCCTAAATCGTGCAAAATATAATTGGTTACATCTACTATATTGTTTTTTGGGGTTAATCCAATTGCTTTTAAACGGTTTTGTAACCATGCTGGAGATTCTTTTACCGTAATTCCAGAAATAGTTACACCACAATATCTTGGAGCTAATTTAGTGTCCTTTACATCAACATCAATTTTGAGTGTTCTTTTGTCAATTCTAAAGGTACTAACCGATGGCGTAATCAATTCTATATTACTATTTTTTTGCAATAAATAGGCGCGTAAATCTCGAGCTACACCATAATGTGACATCGCATCCGCTCTGTTTGGCGTTAAACCAATTTCGAACACTTCATCATTTTCAATATTAAAAACTTTAGCACAGGGTGTTCCAGGTTTTAACTTTTCATCCAAAACCATAATGCCTTCGTGACTCGTTCCAAGTCCTAACTCATCTTCAGCACATATCATTCCGTGACTTTCTTGCCCACGAATTTTTCCTTTTTTGATTTCAAATTCTACACCTTCTTTATCAAACAATTTCGTTCCAATAGTAGCTACCGGAACTTTTTGTCCTTTAGCAACATTACTCGCGCCACATACAATTTGCACTGGATTTCCATCTCCTAAATCAACGGTCGTTATGCTTAATCTATCAGCATCGGGATGCTTTTCGCAAGACAATACATGACCAACAACTACGCCTTCTAGTCCGCCGCGAACCGATTGGTATTTTTCTACTACTTCCACTTCCAAACCTAAATCGGTTAGAATAGCAGCAGTCTCTTCTGATTTTAAATCTATTTTAATGAATTGTTTTAACCAATTGTATGAAATTTTCATAGGTACTATTTAAGTCTGCAAATATAGGTATTACTGATAAGAGATAAAACAAAATTGTGTCGTTTATCGAGGTTTGTTTTGAAAAAACACGAAACTTTTTTACAGAATTTCTTCTACGTGCTTTTTAATGTTCTCCGAAATTTTCTTAGTTGGTAAATCATTGACATCACCCCCAAAAGGATCTTCAATTTCTTCTGCTATTAATTCCAAACTTGCCAAAACATAAAAAATAAAAATCACAACAGGCGCCACATAATAGCCCAAACTGAATGAATAGCCAAAAGGCAAAGTCATCACATAGAAAAAAATGAATTTTTTGATAAAAGCACTATAAGAATAGGGAATAGGTGTGTTTTTGATTCGTTCACAGGCACCACAAACATCGGTAAACGATTGTATTTCGGTATTCAAAATAATCAATTGGTCGCCGGTTATTTTTTTGGTTATATACAATTCATTGATTTTTTGAAACATCAACTTTGCAACTTGATTTGGTTTATGCTTGTGATGGTCGATTTCCAAATCTAAATCCTCAAAAAGTTGTTTGGCTGTATCTTCGTTTTTTAAATGTTTATGCAATACGTTGGCATAACTCGGAATGATTTTTCGAAAAAAAAGTTTATCACTTTCATTGTCCAAAATAGCAGATAATTTTATTGAAAAATTACGACTATTATTTACTAAAATTCCCCAAAGTTTTCGTCCTTCCCACCAACGATCATAAGCAGTATTGGTTCTGAAAACCAGCAATAACGAAATGACGAAACCTAACATTCCGTGCATAATTGTAATGTTCTTTATATAGCTATTTTCAGCTAATTTCCAGATTTCCACTTCTGCATAACCTATCAGGGCGGCATAAACTCCAATTGCAAACATGATTGGAAGCAAAGTTCTAAACGTATCGGCTTTGTGAAAACGGAAGATAAAAGTAAACCACTCTTTAGTGTTGTAGGATATCATTGTCTTGTCTTTTTTTTAAGTTTAACTTATATAATTCCAAATATTCTTCTTTTTGGTTAATTCAATAAAAACAGTCTTTAGATTTTGGTGTTCGGGTAATAACAACGAAGGATCTTTTTTTAATAATTTTAAAGCTTCATTTCGGGCAACCAAAAGAATGTCTTTATCGCGAACCAAATCTGCTATCTGCAAATTCAATACACCACTTTGCTGTTTCCCCATAATATCTCCTGGTCCGCGTAGTTTCAAATCGACTTCAGCTATTTCAAATCCGTCATTGGTTTGACACATCGTTTCTAATCGAATTTTACTATCACTTGATAATTTAAACGAAGTCATCAAAATACAATAGCTTTGTTCGGCGCCACGACCAACTCGGCCCCGCAATTGATGCAATTGTGATAAGCCAAAACGTTCCGCGCTTTCTATTATCATCACACTCGCATTCGGAATATTGACACCTACTTCGATGACCGTTGTCGCCACCATAATATTAGTTTTACCTTCAGCAAAACGTTTCATCTCGGCATCTTTATCTGCAGGTTTCATTTTGCCATGAACAATAGAAATACTGTATTGAGGCAATGGAAAATCTCTCGAAATACTTTCGTAACCATCCATTAAATCTTTATAATCCATAGTTTCGCTTTCTTTGATTAATGGATAAACAATATAGATTTGACGCCCTTTAGCAATTTCATCTTTGATGAATTTCCAAACTTTCAAACGATTACCATCATAACGATGAACGGTTTGAATGGGTTTTCGTCCAGGTGGCAATTCATCAATTACCGAAATGTCTAAATCTCCATACAAACTCATAGCTAAAGTTCTTGGAATTGGTGTGGCGGTCATCACCAAAATGTGTGGCGGAATAGTCCCTCCGTTTTCTTCAGTCGAGCCTCCTTTTTGCCACAATTTTGAACGTTGTTCCACTCCAAATCGATGTTGTTCGTCAATAATGGCTAAACCTAAATTATGAAATTTTACTTTGTCTTCGAGCAATGCGTGTGTGCCGATTAGGATGTGTAAACTTCCGTTTTCGAGTGCTTCGTGAATTATTTTTCTATCTGCAGTTTTAGTTGAGCCAGTAAGGATTTTAATGTTGATATTTAGTTCTTTAGCTAGCTCGGTTAAACCATTATAATGTTGATTGGCTAAGATTTCCGTTGGTGCCATCAAACAACTCTGAAAACCGTTGTCTAAAGCAATGAGCATGGCCATCAGTGCTACAATTGTTTTTCCCGAACCGACATCGCCTTGCAAAAGTCGGTTCATTTGCGCGTTCGTACCCATATCATTTCTGATTTCTTTGAGTACTTTTTTCTGAGCATTCGTTAGTTCAAACGGCAAATGATTTTGGAAGAAATTATTAAAATTTTCGCCAACAATGGTAAAAGCATGACCTTTAATTTTGTGCTTTCTAACCAAGTTTTTGGTAATCAATTGCAACTGAATAAAAAACAATTCTTCAAACTTTAAACGGAATTGTGCTTTGGATAATAAGTCTTGACTTTTCGGAAAATGAATGTTAAATAATGCCGCATTTTTGGGTATCAATTTCAACTCCTCTAAAAGATAGTTGGGCAAGGTTTCCACAAACTTGGTCTGCGTTTCTAAAAAAAGTTGTTGCATCATTTTATTGATAACCCGATTCGATATACCACGATTAGTCAAGGTTTCTGTGGATGGATAGACCGGTTGCATGGCTGAACGCAAACTTTTTTCGTGTTCGCTAAATAATTCCATTTCAGGATGCGCCATATTGTATGTGTTGCCAAATGAGGTCACTTTTCCGAAAATCACATAAAGAACATTCAACTTTAAACTATCCCGAATCCATTTATGACCCTGAAACCAAACCAGTTCAATTTGACCGGTTTCATCTACGAAAGTGGCTACCAATCTCTTTTTAGCTTTCCCAAATTCAACCGTTTTTATGTTGATTATTTTACCAATGATTTGAACTTCGCTGTCATTTTTTTGCAACTCATTGATTTTATAATATCGAGTTCTATCAATATATCGATTCGGAAAAAAATGGATTAAATCGTCATAGCGATGAATGCCTAATTCTTTGCGCAGCAATTCCCCACGTTGAGGTCCAACGCTTTTAAGATATTCGATGGGAGTTTGAAGGAGATTGTTAGACATCTTAGACTGTTAGACTTCTTAGATTATGGATTTTCTTTATTAAAGCGAAGATAGTTTTTTAATTCTAAAATTTGAAAAGTTGTAATTCTGAAATTGCTTATATTCGTATAAATAATGAAACCTTATGCGCTTTTCAATTTTTCTTTTTTTTACCGTTTTTACTTTTGGACAACAAACTTCTAAAGTCGATTTTAAAATCGTTACAGGAAATATTATTGTAAATGCAATGGATAAAAAAGTTTCAGGTACTGTTAAATATTTATTTGAAGTGAAAAAGGCCATTGATACAATCAAAATTGATGGAATAAAAATGACTTTTTCTAATGTAAAAATTAACAATAAAGAAGTGAAATTCTCCAATTCGGGAAAAACAATTAATCTTTTTGAGGGATTTAAGAAAGGAAAAAACACGTTGGTTTTTGATTATGTAGCTTCCCCAAAACAAACGATGTATTTTAATGGGATTTTTGGAAATCAGATTTGGACACAAGGACAAGGAAAATATACGAGTCATTGGTTTCCGAGTTTTGATGATGCGAATGAAAAGGTGATTTTTAATTTGAATATCCAGTCATTTGAAAAATCAGTTGGTATTTTTAGTAATCGTGTAATTATTTCTAATGGAGTTTTAAAGGATATTGTAAAATTTGGTGGTCGTGAAATTTGGAAATACGAAATGAAAAAACCTATGAGTTCCTATTTGTTAGCTATTGCAATAGGAGATTTTGTAAATCATACCATTGCATCTAAATCGCATATTCCGTTGCAACTATTTATTCAACCCAAAGACACTTCTAAATTTGAACCAACCTATCGCTATTCAAAACAAATCTTTGATTATTTTGAAAAAGAAATAGGAGTGAAGTATCCATGGCAAATTTATAAGCAAGTTCCGATTGAAGACTTTTTATATGCCGGAATGGAAAATACCAGTTGTACGCTTTTTGCCCAAGATTATGTGGTTGATGACATTGGTTTTAATGACCGAAATTATGTGAATGTGAATGCGCATGAATTGGCACACCAGTGGTTTGGAAATTTGATTACGGCTAAATCAGGAAAGCATCATTGGCTACAAGAAGGTTTTGCAACCTATTATGCGTTGTTAGCTGAAAAACAAGTTTTTGGGGATGACTATTTTTATCATATACTGTATCGAAATTCACTCCAATTACGAAATGCGGCAAAAACAGATACCATTCCGGTTATGAACGAAAAAGCAAGTTCCTTATCGTTTTACCAAAAAGGTGCTTGGGCATTGCATTTTATGAGAGAAAGCATTGGAGCAAAATCATTTCAAAAAGCAGTGAAAAACTATCTAAAGAACTATCAATTTCAAAATGTGGAAACCCAACATTTTTTAGCAGAAGTTAAAAAAGTAGCTCCAAAGTTTGATACAGTAATTTTTCAAAAGATATGGCTCGAAGATTATCATTTTCCGACTGATGCAGTGAATGAATTATTGAAGAAAAATAAATTTATGCAAACCCTTTTTGAGATACAACAATTGAGGAAAAAGAGTTTTGCTGAAAATAAGGAGCAATATAAAGCGTTGCTTCAGTCGAATGATTTTTATCCGATAAAAACTGAAATTATATACCAATTAAAAGATGTACCGTTTAAAGATAAATCAGCGTTGCTGCTTTTGGCATTACAAACCAATGATCTTAAAGTGCGTCAAGCGGTTGGGGAGTTTATCGATGAAATTCCCTTAGAATTTAAAGTGAGTTATGAATCCTTGTTAAATGACGAATCATACGACACTAAAGAAATTGCATTTATGAAATTGTGGAAAAGTTTTCCAAATGATAGAAGTAATTATTTACAGAAAGCCAAAGATTGGGTAGGTGGTAATGATAAAAGTTTACGTATTTTATTTTTGACTTTTGCTATAGAGAATGAAAGTGTTGATAGTTTGAATTTTTACCAAGAATTAGTAGATTATACTGCTCCCAAATACGAAACTTCCATACGACAAAATGCTATTGTTAGTGCCTTAACGATAAATGAAAAAGATAAAACGGTTTTAAAAAATTTAGTTAATACGACTACACATTATAAATGGCAATTTAGTAAATTTGGTAGGGATAAGATAAGAGAATTACTAGCTTCAGAAGGATTTAGAAGTCTGTTTGAAAATATATTACCAACTCTTTCTGAGAATGAAAAAGTACAATTACAACGATTATTAGACGAAAAACGATGAGAGCTTTAGTAATTTCTGGTGGTGGAAGCAAAGGTGCTTTTGGAGGTGGAGTTGCTCAGTATTTGATGCAAGAAAATGGTTGTGAATATGATATTCTAATAGGAAGCTCTACTGGCAGTTTGCTCATTCCGCATTTAGCACTAGGAAAGGTTGAGAAAATCTATTCTATTTATTCGAATGTCAATATGCGAAGCATCTTTGATGTGAGTCCGTTTGTTGTAAAAAATATAAATACCGAAAGTGAACTAGTTTCAATTAATCACTGGAACGTAGCAAAACAATTTTTAAAAGGAAAACGCACTTTTGGCGAAAGCCATAAATTATTAGAGTATATCAAAGAAAACTTTACTAAAGAAGAATATACCGCTCTTAGAGCATCAGCTTGCAATGTTATAGTAACGGTTACCAATCTTTCTAAAAATGAAGTAGAATATAAATCGATTGACGATTATGATTACGATGATTTTTGTGAATGGATTTGGATTTCCTGCAATTATATTCCGTTTATGAGTTTGGTTACCAAGAACGGATATGATTATGGCGATGGTGGTTTTTCGAGTCTGGTCCCTATACGAGAAGCCATTCAGCGAGGTGCCATTGAAGTTGATGTTGTTATTCTTGAAACAGAAGTGCAGATGCAACCTAGAAAAATTGGTAAAAATCCATTTTCATTAATGATTGATTTGTTTCAAACCTTGCTCACTCAGGTAGAAAAGCATAACATCACCATTGGAAAATTGGCTGCCAAAAATAAGAATGTAAAACTCAATCTCTATTATACACCAACGCAACTTACCGACAATGCTTTGATTTTTAATAAAGAAAAAATGAAAGATTGGTGGCACAAAGGGTATGAATATGCAAAAAATAAAAGCGAGTTTATGAGTGATAATTTGCAATAAGCACAATATTTTCTTACTTAAACACAGTTTCTTGTATCTATTTTAGTATTTTTATAAGATAAATACTAGGATATGTTAGTTAAAGTTTTTGGAAGCGCCGTTTTTGGAGTGGAAGCCACAACCATTACAGTTGAAGTAAATATTGATAAAGGAGTTGGGTATCATTTGGTAGGTTTGCCTGATAATGCTATAAAAGAAAGTAGTTATCGTATTGCTGCCGCATTAAAAAATAACGGTTACAATCTTCCCGTAAAAAAAATCACGATTAACATGGCGCCAGCCGATTTGCGCAAAGAAGGTTCTGCCTATGATTTGACTTTGGCTATCGGTATTTTAGCCGCTTCGGGTCAAATCAAAGCAGACGAAGTTGACCAATATCTAATCATGGGTGAGTTGTCATTGGATGGGAGTTTGCAACCCATAAAAGGTGCGTTATCTATTGCAATTAAAGCCAAAGAAGAAGGTTATAAAGGTTTTTTTCTTCCAATACAAAATGTAAAAGAAGCGGCTATAGTTTCTGGTTTGAATGTTTATGGAGTTGAAAATGTATTACAAGTGATTGATTTTTTTGAAGGAAAAAATTCGATAGAACCTACGGTAATTAATACCCAAGAAGAGTTCACCAAAACCTTAGATTTTCCTGAGTTTGATTTTGCCGATGTCAAAGGTCAAGAAAGTATCAAACGCTGTATGGAAATTGCAGCAGCTGGAGGTCATAATATTATTTTAATTGGCCCGCCAGGTTCGGGTAAAACAATGCTTGCTAAACGCTTACCTAGTATTTTACCACCAATGACAATGAACGAAGCGTTAGAAACTACCAAGATTCATAGTGTGGCAGGAAAAGTAAAAGATACCGGATTAATGAATCAACGACCATTTAGGAGTCCGCATCATACTGCTTCATCTGTTTCATTAGTTGGTGGCGGAAGTTATCCGCAACCTGGTGAAATTTCATTAGCTCACAACGGCGTTTTGTTTCTCGATGAGTTGCCCGAATTTAAAAGAGAAGTTCTCGAAGTAATGCGTCAGCCTTTAGAAGATAGAGAAGTAACGATTTCGAGAGCAAAATTCACCATTACCTATCCATCATCTTTTATGCTAGTGGCGAGTATGAATCCGAGTCCGGGTGGTTATTTTAATGACCCTGATGCACCAGTGAGTTCTTCTCCAGCCGAAATGCAACGGTATTTGAGTAAAATTTCGGGACCATTGTTAGATCGAATCGACATCCATATCGAAGTGACTCCAGTTCCTTTTGAAAAATTGACAGAAACACGTCTGGCTGAGAGTAGTGTTGCCATTAGAGAACGAGTTACCAAAGCTAGAGAAATTCAGGCGCAACGATTTGAATGCTTTGATGCTATTCATTACAATGCACAAATGAGTTCCAAACAAATTAGAGAATATTGTCCACTTGGTGAAACATCGTTACAATTACTAAAAACCGCAATGGAACGATTGAATCTATCAGCTAGAGCTTATGACCGCATTTTGAAAGTAGCACGAACGATAGCCGATTTAGAAAATTCTGTTAGTGTTAGTTCTAATCATATTGCGGAAGCTATTCAATACAGAAGTTTGGATAGAGACGGTTGGTTGGGATGATTGAGTGTTCAGTGTTCAGTATTCAGTGTTCAGTATTTAGTGAACCGTTTAAGTTTGCAATTAACATACATTTTTTTATACCTATGTTTAGGAATATTTTTTAAAATTTTGAACTAAGGACTAAGTACTAAAGACTAAGGACTAATCACTATTCACCAAACAAATAATACCGCACAACATTTCCCATTTCTTATAAAAAAGAGTTTATTTATTGTTTATCCAGAGACTAATTATTTTAATCAATTGTACTTTATCAATTGGTTTTGCAATATAATCATTCATGCCATTTTCGATACATTTATTCTTTTCACCTATAATGGTTCCGGCTGTAAGCGCAATAATTGGTATTTTTTCGGTATTTGGTATTTTTCTAATTTCTAATGTTGAATCATATCCATTCATTACGGGCATCTGTATATCCATAAGAATTAAATCGGGAATTAATTCATGTGTTTTTTCTAGAGCTTCCTTGCCGTTTGCTAATTCAAATATTATTGCATTTGGCATAATTTGTTTCACTAAAGTTTTAGCTAAAAGCATATTTATTTTATTGTCTTCTACAATAAAAATTGTTTTTTCGTCATTTGTGACTATGTTGTTGTTTGATGATTTTGATACGATATCTTTTTTTAAAGTATCAGAAGATAAAATATTGGTATAAGCAACTTCGAGTACAAAACTAAATTCGCTTCCTTTACCAAATTCACTTCCTAATTCTAATTGGCTTTGCATTAAGCTTAATAACTGATTAGAAATCGAAAGTCCTAATCCGGTTCCTCCAAATTTTTTAGTTGTCGAATTATCTTCTTGAGAGAAAGCTTCAAAAATTCTTAATTGGTTTTTCTTTTTAATTCCAATTCCGGAATCTTTTACAGAAAATTTCAATTGAATTGTTGAATTATCAATGACCTCGAAAACAGTAATAGAAAGAGTAATGGTTCCTTTTTCAGTAAATTTAACAGCATTACTTAACAAATTAACAAGTACTTGTTTTAATCTTATATAATCAATTTCAACGTATTTAGGTACATTGGTGTCGATATCTAGATGTATGGTTAGTTTTTTTAATTCAGTTTCGTATCGGACTAAGTCGACTACCTGATTGCTGATTTCCAACAGATTGATATTCTCAATGTTCAGTTCTAATTTTCCAGATTCTAATTTCGAGAAATCGAGAATGTTATTGATTACTTCCATCAAAGAATTAGCGGATTGATTGATGGTATCCATGTATTTTTTCTGAATTTCTTCTAAGTTTGAATTCATTAAAAGCTCTGTAAACCCAATGATACCATTTAGCGGTGTTCTGATTTCATGACTCATATTCGCTAAGAATTCTGATTTAGCTTTATTGGCCGCTTCTGCATAATTTTTTGCTTTAATTGCTTCATCAGCTTGAATTCTTTGAGTAATATCAATAAAAATACCTACAATGTAAACGATTTCTTTTTCTTTGATGATGGGTTCGCCAAATTCTTCAATCCAAACATATTCTCCATTTTTGTTCAGGATTCTATAGATTATGTGAATTTTTTGTTTGTTTTTAAATAATTCGTCTGCTTTTTTTCTAACAATTTCGAGATCATCTGGATGAACTAAATCAATATAAAAGACTTTGTTATTTAGAAAATCCTCTTTTGGATAACCCGTAATTTTTTCGATCTCATCATTTAAATATACTTTGGTCCATTTTTCGTCATATTTAGAAAGATGTACTGTTCCTGGAATATTATTAGCTAATAATCTGAACTTTTCTTCACTTTCTTCTATTTTAGCTTCATTTATGTTTCTCTCAAAAGCAGACGATATATTATTGGATAAAGATTGTAGTGTAGTAATTTCATCAATTGACCATTCTCTTTCTTTAATAATATCATCAAAAGCTAGAAAGCCTTCGATCTGATTATTAACCAAAATAGGTATAAAAAGTATCGATTTAGTACCAAGTCTTTCCAGATATTCTTTAGTTGAATTATCCTTTATTTTTCGAACTATTGCTACATAATAGAATTCGTATGTCAATTTTTTTAATACATAGTTAAGTGTTTCGGTGCTTATATTTTGCAATTCAGGATTAGGCGCAACAAAACCATTTTCGGAAGCTATCCAACGGTATTTTTGAAAGAAATGATTATCTTTTCTAGTAAAAAATGAAATTCGATCAACTTTTAAAACTTTCCCTACTTCATTTAAAAGTCCTTTTAAAACTTCATCGGTGTTTTTATTAAGTAAAAATTTGTGTGTGTTTTTGCTTATAACCGTCAAGATTTCACTTTTATAAGATAATTTTTTATCTGATTCAACTAGTAATTGCGACTCTAAGGCTATAGCAATTAGATCAGCAATTGAACGAGAAAAATTAATATCTTCATTATCCCATTCAGTGACGGTTGCTATTTTCTCGAAACATAAAATCCCAATAATTTTTCCGTTAATATAAATAGGCGTATCTAGTAATGATTTAATGTCGTTTTTGGGAAAATATTCAAAGCAAAGTTCTTGTGTGATACTATTTTCATACACATTGGATGCAACAATTTGCGCTCCGCTTTCTATTTGTTTAAAATAAATTGGATATTTTTCTTTGTCAATGATAAAGTTTTTTTCAAACCGATCACTTTGTAAATAATAAATATTTACACATCGAATCACATCTTCTGAAAATGACCAATAACTAACTCTATCTATAGAACAGTTGACGCTAACTATTTTAATAATATTTTTTAGTATTCCATTAAAAGTATCTTTGTTAGAATAACTTTGAGAGGTTAAATTTTTTAAAGTTTCATTGTGAATTCGTACTTTTTTACTTCGGTTATAATGTTCTAATTCAAGACTTTTTACTAAAGTAATGTCTCTTGCAATTGCCGAAAAACCTATGGTTTCACCATTTTCGTTTTTCTTTAAAGTTACCTTTTGTGAAACCCAAATAGCCTCTCCGTTGTTTTTTATAATTGGAAATACGAGATCATTATATTCGTTGAGTTCTTTGGGTATATCTTTATAAAAGTCAACCACATAGTCTACGTAGTCATTTCTAATGAATTTAAAGAAATGCTTTTTTATGATTTCTTCTTTTTTATACCCAAGTGTTTTTTCAGTAAACTGATTTACATACGTAATTATGGCGTTTAAATCTATTTCATAAATCAAATCAGCTGCCGATTCTATAAGACTTCTATATTGATTTTCGAATGTAACTTTCTCTGTTACATCTTGTCCAATACCTATTATAATATTTTCTGAATATTTTTTGTCTTTCCACTGAATATATTTAAAGTCTCCATTTTTACATTTTAGTTTTCTAGTATATAAACGATTGTCTTCAAAATGATTATGATATAATTCACCCACAAATTCAGGATCTTCCGTTAGATTCCAAAAACCCATTCCTAAAACTTCTTCTACTTCATACCCTAAAATTTCTTTAATAGATTCGCTACAAAATGAAACTTCCCCTTTTTTGTTAGCAGTTAAAATCAAAGAATTTCCTTTGTTAACAATCAAATTCGTAAATAATAGTTTTTTTCGGGTTTCTAAAAATGACATATGTCTAGCAATGTGAATTGTAGAGGTAAGTACAAAAGCACAAAAAAGTATAATAGTATAATGATGGGGTATTAACTCAAAACGGTAGGAACTTATTAGAAGTAGTAATACAGTAATTACAAATAACCAATAATGAATAATGTTTTTTAAAACAAAATACGAAAGGAAGAAAGCTAAAATGAGACTTACGAAGGAAATTAATTGAAAAGGGCTAAAAAAAACATTTTTTACGATGAAACTAAAATAACCAAAATAACAAATGAAGACAACTATATTTATATGTTTGGCAAAAAATTTAGTTCGAATACTGAGAACATATAATAGCAATAAAAACACACCAATCAAAAGGTTGATAACTAAAAAACTTTTATCTCGGATTTTAAATAGTTCTAGGATAACTTCAATAAGTGGAATTAAAATCCCAAAAAATAATAGGTATAAAGAATATTGCTGCTCTGTTGGTTCTAAATTGGATTGATTTCTAAAATTTAATTCTGCTTTGATGGATTTATTCGTAGCAAAATAGGCACTGTAAAGCAGTAATAAAAAAATTACTATAATACATAAATTGTTAGTGTTAGATAAAGTGAAAAAATCGCTCAATTTAGTTTTTGTTTATAATAACATTATATGTTAGTTATATCAAAAATAATTAAATTAGTTCAGCCATTTTAATAATACTTTCAATTTTTTTAATTTCCCTTTATAAGGTGCATATCGTAGAGGAATATCAAGCCAATTGGCTTTTTTAACTATTGATTTTTGATGCGTAAAAGTATCAAAACTTCGTTTTCCATGATAGGAACCAAAACCGCTATCCCCGACACCGCCAAATGGTAATTTATTATTGGCAAAATAAATTAAGGTGTCATTGATACAGCCACCGCCAAATGAGTATTGTTGAATTATTTTTTTGGCAAATGATTTGTTTTGTGTAAAAACATATAACGATAAAGGTTTTTCATATTTAGAAATAATTTCTTCAAGATAGTTTTCATTAGTGTAGGATAAAATGGGAAGAATTGGTCCAAAAATTTCGTCTTGCATCACTAAGCTATTTAAACTTGGCTCATCGATAAGTGTTGGTGAAATATAATTATCAATGCTATTCGTTTTCCCACCAGCAACAATTTTCTCTTTTTCTAACATTGCTACCAATCTGCTCCAATTTTTTTCGTTGATAATCCTCGGAAAATCTGGTGAAGTTTCAGGGTCTTCCCCATAAGCATTGGTAATTTCATTTTTTAATAATTCGATAAACGTTGCTTTTATTGTATCAGAAACTAATAAATAATCTGGAGCAATACAGGTTTGGCCAGCATTTAGAAATTTACCCCAAATTATTCGTTTCGCAGCTAGTTTTAAATTAGCGGTTTCATCAATGATACAAGGGTTTTTGCCACCTAGTTCAAGGATAACTGGAGTTAAATTCTCGGCAGCTGCTTTAGCTACTATTTTTCCCACGGCAACACTTCCAGTGAAGAAAATATAATCCCAGCGTTGCTTCAATAGTGCTTCAGCTGCATTCGCATTTCCTTCAACACATTCTACGTGGTTTTTATCAAATACTTCTGCAATTATTTTAGCAATAATCTTTGAGGTATTTGGCGTTAATTCAGAAGGTTTTAGTACTACTTGATTTCCGGCAGCGACTGCAGCAATTAAAGGGCAGAATGCTAATTGATAGGGATAATTCCAGGGTGCAATGATCAAAACTTTCCCGTAAGGTTCTTTATAAATATAATCTGATGAAGGAAAATTTAAAAGGGAAGGAAAGACCGATTTTGGTTTTGCCCACGCATTTATATTCTTTAGGGTATTTTTTAGTTCAGATACAATATAGGAAGTCTCACTTATAACAGCTTCGTATTCCGATTTTTTAAAATCATCATATAACGCTTTTACTATTTCTGGCTCATGATTTTGAATAGCGTTTAGTAATTTTAGTAATACTTGTTTACGGTAGTTTATATCTGTCTTGAAATTCATAACTGGCTTAATTGGTTTAGCAAGTTACATTTTTTAACAGATACAATTCAACTTTATTTTTATAAAAATGCTAATCGATATCCAGTGTAAATATTAGCTTGTTTACCATCGGCTAATGAAGTAATGATTGAGTTGGAACCAAGATAAAATCCGGCCAATCTAAATCCGAATCCAACATTGGTTCCCGAAATTTCGTCTGAAGATACTGGGATATACGCTTCAAAAAAACCTAAGTTAACTCTTGGAGTAACTGAAAAAAGATTGCGGGCTGTAATTTGATTATTGCCATCATCATTTCTCATTTTTTGCTGCAAAAAGCCAGTAATATATACTTTAGGAACGATTTTAAAATCGGCATACATCGTAAGCAATGTTGGTAAATTTACTCTAAAGTCGGTTTTATTTTGATCATCTATACTGAGATAATTATTGTTAAATAGAACGTCTTCAACCTCACTCAAATTAGTAATATTTTCGAATAAACTTAAATTTAAAGGATTGCTTGTCGGTATAGAAAGGGTGTAATTTGAATTATAATTATTATCATCTTTAAAGGTCATACTACCAAGGTTTCTAATAGCTATTCCTGATTTTATTTTGTATTTATTTTTATCGTCTTTCCATTGGTAGGTAATTCCTATATCTGCAGCAACTCCGTTTAACCCGCCAAAAACAGATTTAGTGTAATCATCAAAATTGGAAAAGCTATCGGCGAGATTTCCTGAATAGGCAATATTTAATGTGGCTGGTTGATCCGTGGTTAAAAAAGCGTCACTGCCGTTTTGTGTAATGCGTCCGTTTAAATTACTCAAACCAAAATTAGAATACGAACCTGGGAATAAAAATTTAAGTGTTATACCCGCATCAAACTTATGTTTGTCGTTTTCATATATTTTTCGGGCAACAGAAAAACCAACTTCTCCATATGAAGTTCCCGATAATCTTTGATTTCCAGATTGGTTTAAAAAAGTGGTATTTAGAGTTAAATCATTGTTGAAAATGGCATTTCCTAGCGAAGTGTCTACATCTACGACATCAAATTTAATATTAGCTTTTGTAGTAATACCAAATCCCCATTTTCTCCATTTCATTGCAAAACTTGGCCCTATAATTTGACCATCAATACGCATATTTGCCGATTCTGTTCCGGTAAAAATTAAATCTTCTAAATTGGTGTCCGAAGTTAAATCATTGAACCCAATTTTATTATTAGAAACATCAAAACTGATTCCGTAAAAATTGATTTCAAATTTTTTTGAGAGATTGGCAAACTCAGCAGGATTAATCGCACCATTTAAAATTCCAACTCGATTAGATGTGCTAATCCCTGAGAAATGATCTTGTGCTATGGCAGAAAAACATAGAACTAAACTTAAGGTAATAAACAGTTTTTTCATTGATTGGTATTTTTAGTTGGTTTAATTTAGTAACGTAAAAATACACATTTTAGTTTTAAATCGAGTTCCAAATAGCATCTTTCGGAGTTTCTGCTATAATGGTAATTGGTTCTTTAGAAACAGGATGCAGAAATGCTAACTTTCTTGCATGAAGATGAATACCGCCATCTGGATTACTTCTGTCAAATCCATATTTTAAATCACCTTTGATCGGACAACCCATGGCAGCCAATTGTGCTCTTATTTGATGATGTCTGCCCGTGTGAAGATTGATTTCTAAAGCAAAATAATTGTCTAAAGTCTTGATTATTTTATAATCCAAACTCGCTTTTTTACTTTCCGGAATTTCTTTTATATGTGCTTTAGAAGTGTTGTTTTTTTCATTTCTTTTTAGAAAATGAACTAGGTTGTCTTCATTTTTGGATGGTTTGTTTTTAACCACAGCCCAATACGTTTTTTGTGTTTCTCTATTGCTAAACATCGCATTGAGTCGTTCTAAAGCTTTACTGGTTCTAGCAAAAACGACAATACCGGTAGTCGGTCGGTCTAATCGATGAACTACACCAAGAAACACTTCACCCGGTTTGTTGTATTTTTCTTTAATGTATTCTTTGACGACATCAGACAATGGTTTGTCTCCCGTTTTATCTCCCTGAACAATATCGCCAACGCGCTTGTTTATCAAAATAATGTGATTGTCTTCGTGAAGAATTTGTAAGTTGTCTTTAGTGGAAACTATTTTCAAAATAGATTTTTGGATTGTTAGATTTTTGGATTTTTAGATTTGTAATGTAGAACGAAATTTAGATATCATTTTTACGATTGTTTCTAAATCATTAATTAATTCGTCCAACTTTAGTTGATTTACATATCCTAAATCAAAAGCTATTAATAGTTGTGTTTCAATTTCATATATGGAACCAATTGCAATTTCGAGAAATCTTGAAAAGTCTTTATTACTGCTTCTTGAACATCCTTCTGCAATATTTGAAGGAATAGAAACGGAAGCTCTTCTTAATTGATTTGTTAGCCCAAATTTTTCATTATCAGGAAAATTTGCAGTTGTAACATAAATCTGCGAACAAAACTGACGGCTTAATTTCCAAATCTCTAAATCTTTAAATCTGTGCATACTTCTAATAATCTAAAAATCCAACAATCTAAAAATCTGAATTAATACTGCTCATTCTTATTCGGAAAATCTTTCGATTTTACATCGGCCACATAATTCCCTATTGCTTTGGTCATTTGTTCGTATAAGTCTAAATAACGACGTAAAAACCGTGGACTAAATTCGTTATTCATACCCAACATATCATGTATAACCAAGACCTGACCATCAACGCCACCACCAGCACCAATTCCGATTACCGGAATAGAGATGGTTTTTGCTACTTTTTCGGCCAATGCAGCTGGAATTTTTTCTAATACCAAAGCAAAGCACCCCAATTTTTCTAATAGTTTAGCATCTTCTAGTAGTTGTTCCGCTTCAGCATCTTCTTTGGCACGAACGGTATACGTTCCGAATTTATAAATCGATTGTGGTGTCAAACCCAAGTGTCCCATAACGGGAATTCCAGCATTCAGAATCCGTTTTATACTTTCTTTTATTTCACTTCCACCTTCAAGTTTTACAGCATGGCCACCACTTTCTTTCATGATTCTAATAGCAGAGCGCAAAGCTTCTTTCGGATCCGATTGGTAGCTTCCAAACGGCAAATCAACAACTACCAATGCACGTTCGATAGCACGAACAACTCCCGAGGCATGATAAATCATTTGGTCAAGCGTTATTGGTAAAGTTGTTTCATGACCTGCCATCACATTACTAGCAGAATCGCCCACTAAAATCACATCTACACCAGCGGTATCAACAATTTTTGCCATGGTAAAATCATAAGCCGTTAACATCGAAATTTTTTCTCCGTTGGCTTTCATATCAAACAATGACTTGGTGGTAATTCTTTTGTAATCTTTTTTAGCGGTCGACATAGTAGAGTGTTTTGAACTGCAAAAGTATTAAATCTATTTTTGTTGCAACAAAAGTAAAGCGCTTAATGTGAAATTATACTACTTTTGTCAATTCTGATTAGAAGCGAAAGGTTCGGGCTATGAATAAACCCTATTCCTGCTTTCCGCGTTACACGGTAACTGCTCCAATCAGGGCTAAAAACAACCATGAGAGAAATAGTAACTAGTAATTAGTAACTAGTAATAAAAATATTTACCAACGAATAACCGACAACCGACAACCGACAACCATCAACCAAAAACTAAAATATGCCCAAAATATTGATTATAGAAGACGAAGTATCCATCCGTAGAGTATTAATAAAAATACTTTTGGAAGAAAGTGATTCGTATATTGTAGATGAAGCAGAAGACGGGAAAATTGGTTTTGAAAAAATCAAGAATGAAGACTATGATTTGGTATTGTGCGACATCAAAATGCCCAAAATGAATGGTGAAGAGTTACTAGAAGCAGTAAAAAAAATAAAACCCGAAATTCCAATGGTAATGATTTCTGGTCACGGCGATTTAGAAACAGCCGTAAATACGATGCGTCTCGGAGCATTTGATTATATCTCAAAACCACCCGATTTGAACAGACTTTTAAATACTGTTCGAAATGCGTTAGATAAAAAGCAATTAGTAGTAGAAAATAAAATCCTCAAGAAAAAAGTTTCTAAAAACTATGAGATTATAGGTGAGAGCGATGCTATCAACCAAATTAAACTGATGATAGAAAAAGTAGCTTTGACCGATGCTAGAGTCTTAATTACGGGTCCAAACGGAACCGGAAAAGAATTAGTAGCCCATCAATTACACGAAAAAAGCGAAAGAGCAGATGCTCCAATGATCGAAGTCAATTGTGCTGCCATTCCATCGGAACTAATCGAAAGCGAATTATTCGGGCATGTAAAAGGTGCTTTTACCTCTGCGGTAAAAGACAGAGCCGGAAAGTTTGAAGCAGCTGATGGTGGAACCATTTTTCTAGATGAAATTGGAGATATGAGTTTATCAGCACAAGCTAAAGTATTACGAGCATTACAAGAAAGTTTGATTCAAAGAGTGGGTGCCGACAAAGACATCAAAATTAATGTACGTGTGGTTGCTGCCACCAATAAAGATTTGAAAAAAGAAATTGCCGAAGGTCGATTCAGAGAAGATTTGTACCACCGATTGGCCGTAATCTTAATCAAAGTACCTTCTTTAAATGACAGGCGTGATGACATTCCGTTATTGATAGAACATTTTGCCAATAAAATTGCCGAAGAACAAGGAAATACATCAAAGTCTTTTTCGAAACAAGCCATTAAACTATTGCAAGAATACGATTGGACTGGAAATATTAGGGAACTGCGCAATGTGGTTGAGCGTCTAATAATACTGGGCGGAACCGAGATTTCAGAAACAGACGTGAAGTTGTTTGCCTCTAAATAGTAATAAGCCACTAGGCAGAAGCCATTAGTTTTTTACTATTGCTATTGCCTAATGCCTAATGCCTTAACAATGAATTTAAAAAAAATAAACCCCAATCTTCAAAAAGCACTTATCGAAAACGGTTTGACCGAAGCCAATGAGATGCAAAAAGAAACTTTTTCTACTATTAAAAGCGGAGCTGATGCTGTTATTCAATCGGTTGGAGGGACCGGAAAAACAGCTACGATAGTTTTAAATGTAATACAGAAATTAGAAAAAACCCTAGATGAAAGTACGAGAGCTTTGATCCTTGTCGAAAGCAAGGAGAAAGTAGTAGAAATGGAAGAACTATTTTTAAAATACGGAGCGTATACTGATTTAAGTATTTTAGGCGTTCATGATAAAGGTGATATCGATTATGATAAAAATGTAGTTTCTATGGGTTTGGATATTCTGATAGGTACACCCAATAAAATTAACGCCATGTTTTCCTCGGCTGGGTTTAACAGCAATACCATTAAGTTATTGATAGTTGATGATGCTGATGTATTATTCAGAAACAGAATGGATGCTGTTGTACTTCGTTTGTCTAACAGTATCGAAAAGACACAACGTTTGTTCTTCTGTTCACAAATAACCGAAAGAGTCGAATCATTGGCGGATAAAATTATGATTGAACCGCTTTTCTTTGAAATGGATGAAGAAGCATAGTGTTCGGTTGGCAGTTTTAACAATTAACAATTGATAATTAACAATTGATAATTAAAAAAATATCTATTAACTATTAACCATAAACCATAAACTTGAACAATGGGATTAATTAAAATATTTTCTGGAGAAGAAATACTCGCAGTAACCTTAAAAGAAAGACTAGAAGAAACGGATATCAATGTTGTTATCAGAAATAATAATCAGGCCAATGTTTTGCCGAGTATTCAATCGGCTAAAGCCGTTGAATTATTTATTCAAGAAGTCGATTTTGGAAAAGCGAGTCCCGTTATTGAGGAGTTTAGGTTAAGCATTTAAGTTGAAAAAAGTTATACATATACTGCCTTTTTTTCTTTTTTTGTATTTGATAGACCGATTTATGTTGCTACCGAGTAGAATGGACGCGATCTGGCAATATGAAAGTGGTGTTTATGTAGCTGATATGATAGCATATGACAATATTGAAATCATTGATAACTTTGAAATCAAAATCAGCAAATCCTATAAATTTGATTCTTTTTATTTGTTAGGATGTTATTTCGGAAGATTATATCTATTAGAAAAAAACTCTTTAAAATACACCAGTTACAGTGAGTTGGTTGAAAATGGAGTTATAGGAAATTAATTAAAAATTTTCAACCTGCTGACTAACATCGAAATCAATACACCAAAAACTCCAACAATGGCAAAAGAGTATTTTAAACTCGTCAATTCGGCAATATAACCAATCAAAGGCGGACCAATTAAAAACCCGAGAAAACTTATACTCGAAACAATAGTTAACGCAATTCCAGTTGGCACTTTTTCATTATTTCCGGCGATGTTAAAAATGATTGGTACCACATTCGACACTCCAAACCCAACCAACATAAAAGCAATAGTGCACGGAATCAAATAAGGCAATAAAACCGCAGTATATAATCCACAAGAAATTACCAATCCACTGATGATGAGTACTTTTTTGATTCCAAAACGATGTACTAAAAAATCACTCAAAAATCTTCCCGAAGCCATGCTAACCATAAATGTAGTATAACCCAAAACAGCCAGTGCTCCAGGAGCTTTAATTATCTCTTTAAAATAAACACCGCTCCAGTCAAACATAATGCCTTCACTTGCCATACCACAAAAGCAAATAACACCCAACCAAAGCAAGGTTTTATCAGGGTTTTTGAAAAATGAATAATTGGATTGCGTTTCTTCCTGATTCGATTTTGCACTGATGATATACTTATAATTAGTACTAATCAGAAGAAAAACAAAAATTAAAGCTATAGAAAAATGCTCTAATGGACTCAATTCAAAAGCAAGCATCATAATCCCGACTAGAGCACCAAAAAATCCTGCTAAACTCCACGAACCGTGAAACGAACCCATAATAGGTTTGTCAAACAATTGTTGGGTGTATACACCTTGTGTATTTACTGCTATGGTACAAAAATTACTAACGAAACCAAATAAGAATAATCCGCCAGCTAACTGCCATTCTGATTTTGCAGCTCCTAACAACGGAAGGCAAATAGCATAGCTTAACAGTCCCAAGATTGAAATTTTTCGACTACCATATTTGGTAACTATTTTACCAGAAATAGGCATCGCGATTAACTGTCCGACAGGCAATGCAAAAAGCATAGTGCCCAAAGCTGCTTCGCTCAAATGGAGCATTGACTTAATATCTGGAATACGGCTTGCCCAAGTAGAAAAACAAAATCCCATTCCGAAAAAGAATAAGGATGTAGCCACACGAATCCGAATCAAATAAGATTTTTTTGCTTTTTTATACCCTTTTTTAATTTTGGCTTTAGGCAAAATTTTGGATAAAAAACTGTAATCGATTAATGGCATCGTGTCAAAAGATTGTTGTGCTAAAGATAAATAAAACAAAGCATACATTTTCAAATTGCATCATTTCTAAATTAAACTATCTTTGCCGCTTCAAAAATCTAAGATTTCTAACACTCTAAATGGTCTAAGAAGTCTAATAATCTAACAATCTAAAAATGATTACTGTAAACGATATAGCCGTTGAATTTGGCGGCACGACACTTTTTAGCGAAGTAACTTTTGCCATTAATGAAACCGATAAAATTGCCCTTATGGGTAAAAATGGCGCGGGTAAATCGACACTGCTAAAAATTGTAGCGGGCGAAAATAAACCCACACGTGGAAGTATTTCTGCTCCAAAAGAAGCCGTAATTGCTTATTTGCCTCAACATTTATTAGCAGCCGATAATTGTACGGTTATGGAAGAAGCTTCCAAAGCTTTTGCTGAGGTTTTTAAAATGAAAGCTGAAATAGACGATATCAACGAGCAATTGACCATCCGAACCGATTATGAAAGTGATGACTACATGAAACTTATAGAAAAAGTTTCAGAGCTCAGCGAAAAGTACTATTCGATTGAAGAAGTGAACTATGAAGCCGAAGTCGAGAAGGTTTTAAAAGGATTGGGATTTGTTCGAGAAGATTTTAATCGATCCACATCGGAGTTTTCGGGGGGATGGAGAATGCGAATCGAACTGGCTAAAATTCTGTTAAAACAACCCGATTTGATTTTGCTTGATGAGCCAACGAATCATTTGGATATGGATAGTATTCAGTGGTTAGAAGATTTCTTAATCAATCAGGCCAAAGCGGTAATGGTAATATCGCACGATAGAGCATTTGTTGATAATATAACCAATCGAACGATAGAAGTTACGATGGGTCGAATTTATGATTATAAAGCCAAATACTCCCATTATCTTGAATTGCGAAAAGATAGAAGAGTGCACCAACAAAAAGCGTATGATGAACAGCAAAAATTTATTGCTGATAACCAAGCTTTTATCGAGCGTTTTCGAGGCACTTTTTCTAAAACAGATGCCGTGCAATCACGGGTTAGAATGTTAGAAAAAATTGTTCCGATTGAAGTAGATGAAGTTGATAACTCGGCTTTAAAATTGAAATTTCCGCCATCAGTACGCTCAGGGCAATATCCTGTGATTGTTCGTGATTTAGAGAAGTCTTATGGTGATCATTTGATATTTAAAGATGCCAATTTAGTTATCGAACGCGGACAAAAAGTGGCTTTTGTGGGTAAAAATGGCGAAGGAAAATCGACGATGATAAAAGCCATCATGAAAGAAATCGAAATTAATGGCGGAAGTGTCGAAATTGGTCACAATTCTCAGATTGGTTATTTTGCCCAGAATCAAGCGGCATTATTAGACGGAAATGCTACCATTTTTGAAACGATTGATAATATTGCTGTTGGCGATGTTAGAACGCAAATCAAGAATATTTTAGGTGCATTTATGTTTCATGGTGATGATATTCAGAAGAAAGTAAAAGTGCTTTCGGGTGGTGAAAAAACACGTTTAGCCATGATAAAATTATTGTTAGAACCAGTTAATTTATTGATTCTGGATGAGCCATCTAACCATTTGGATATGAAGACAAAAGACATCATCAAAGAAGCATTAAAAGACTTTGACGGAACGCTTATTTTAGTTTCTCACGACAGAGATTTCCTTGACGGTTTGGCCGAAAAAGTATTTGAATTCGGGAACAAACGTGTGAAAGAACATTTTGAAGATTTGAAAGGTTTCTTAGCACACAAAAAAATGGAAAGTTTGATAGAAATAGAGAAGTAAACTATTCTATGATTACTTTATAAATAGTTGTTTCTAACATTTCAGTATCATTATCTTCACAAAGCAGCAGTTCTATTTGAGTGGCTGTTTTTTGGTATAAAGTCAATCCTTCAAATTTATGATTGTCACTGATTTGAAGATAATTTTCTAATTTCATGGTTTTTAAATCGATGGTTCCAATGATACTTCCCAATACTTCACCATCGTCATAGGTAGAAGCTGTGTCTTCGGCTGCAGCCAGAAAGTAAATTATATCTTCTACTAAAATGGCATCTGTAAAGGTTGCTGATACATTTTTTATTTTGGGTAGATCAAATGGTACAAATTTAAATATCCGGTTTTCAATATCTTCATTAGAATAGATGATTCCGTTTTTACTACTGGTACCATTACCTCTTTGAAATAAGTAGATGATGTTATTGTGCTGAATTAAACCTTCAATATTTAATTCTTCATCCTTTATTTCAAGTTGTGTTTTGATATCCTGAAAAATAATACTGAAATCTTTTTCACTATTTTTTTTCGATTTTAGATTGTATTTCACAACTTTATTTCGGTTTTGAGTAGAACCTGACCCTAAAATATATAATTTGTTTCCCAAAAAAGAAATCGATTCAAAATCGGGTTTGTCTTTTTTGAGGATATTTTCTTGTGGATTTTCAACCAAAGCTATTTTGTTTAAATTTTGGTTTGAAATCGTATATTCATAAAGAAAGGAACTATTGTCTGAAATGATATATAGTTTGTCTTCGTGATATACCAAACCAGAGGCAGAACCGATTCCGATAATTTTAAACAGTAGCGAAAGTTGAAATTTTTCCATAAGTTAGCTTAAATTAATAGCCCCGATGGGAGCGAGCTACCGTGTAGCGCGGACAGCGGGAAATTGCTCCTCAAAAGTAGGACTATAAATTAAAAAAAGTGTTATGAAAACTATAAATCCAGATGACTTTAGAGTAATTGATTCTATAAAATTATTAAATATCCCAACGGAGTTTACTATTGAGGCAGATGATGATGAAAAAGTAGAAGAATTAGTGAAAATTCAACAAAAGCTGAGCAAACGTCAAGATGCTATGTATGCTCATAACAGGCATGCGGTTTTAATTTGTTTGCAGGGCATGGACACTTCGGGTAAAGATAGTTTGATTAGAGAAGTATTTAAGGAATTTAATCCGCGTGGCGTCGTGGTACATAGTTTTAAAACGCCGAATTCAACCGAGTTAGAGCACGATTATTTATGGCGTCATTATTTGGCATTGCCCGAGAAAGGAAAGTTTGCCGTGTTTAACCGAACGCATTATGAAAACGTGTTGGTAACGCGCGTGCATCCCGAATATATACTGTTTGAGAATATTCCTGGAATTGAGAAAGTGGAAGACATAACTCCCAAGTTTTGGAAAAATCGAATAGAACAAATCAATAATTTTGAAAAGCATATTACTCAAAACGGAACATTGGTATTGAAGTTTTATTTTCACATGAGTAAAGAAGAGCAGCGCAAGCGATTGTTGAAACGATTGGAAAATCCGGAAGATAATTGGAAGTTTTCTACGGGCGATTTAAAAGAGCGTGAACGCTGGGACGATTATATGAAATATTATGAAGAAGCAATCAATAACACTTCAAAAGAACATGCGCCGTGGTATGTAATTCCGGCTGACGATAAAGAAATGGCACGGGTCATTGTGGCTACAATTATTTGGGAGGAATTGCAAAAACTTACGGATATTAAAGAACCCGAACTCGACCCGAAAATTAAAGCGAATATTAGTTTATATAAGGAGCAATTAAGTAAATAAAAAAAAGCGCTAATCATCAGCGCTTTTTGGATAAAGTTTATGCAACTATTTTACTATTATTTTTTGGGTAAAGCGTTGGTTGTTTTCGGTTGTAATTTCGATGATGTACACTCCAGCATTTCGAATTGGGTTAACAATGATATCGTTTATAGATTCTTCTAATGAAATAGATTTAGTTTCAACCTTTCTTCCTTGAATATCGTAAATGTTTAAAGTAGCTTTATCTATAGTCAGATTTGATTTAATACTTAAAATACCGTTATTTACTTCATTACTTGCAATGGTAAACGTGTTTTTGTTGAATTCATAATTAGATAAGTTAAAAGTTAAATCATTCCATGTTCTTGCAACACTGATTAATCCAACAAAACCAGTTGGCATTCCGTTAGGTCCTGCATTTTGTCTAAAACTCATTCGGTCAATATTTCCAGATTGGTCATTTCCTGCAAAATTGGTTGCAGAAACTGTATTTCCTGATTCACCTGCAGCATAATTAGCATTAGCATATAAAGTTATTGTATCATCATTTACGCCAGCAGCTTGAGTGTATTTAAAAATTAATAAATAATCCGTGCCATAGTTATACGAATTGGTAGTATAAACTGTTGGATTGCTTGTATCACCTTTTCTAATTCCGATGCTATAGGTAGAACCGCTAGTTGGTTGCACTAGCATACGGAATGTAGTTGTGAAATTTCCACCACTTAACACTCTAAAAAAGTCAGTAGATGTTCCTGCAGTAAAACTAGAAATATTCATAACCATACCAATATATAAATCGCCATTGGCCGTAAAAGGTGTAAATGACCTTCCGCAACCATCTGTGTTTGGTGTCAAGCTAAATGCTTTTGTTGAAGTGCCATATGCTGTTGCTCCAATAGTTTGATTCACCACTTGAGCATTTAAACATCCAAAACCTGTACATCCACCTAAACCACCAGGAAGTGATGAATTATTGGTCCATGTTCCTTGACCACTTAATTGTGCTACTGCATTAAAAGTTACGAAAGACTCTTGAAAAATATTTTGCCCAAAGGACAAAGTAGCAGTCAGTACGAAAATAGAAAATAGTATTTTTTTCATTGTACATTGAATTTAATTGATGAAGTACTGCAAATATATTATTTTATTTTAAGAGTTGTTTAACGATAGCTATGTTATTAGAATATACTATTTTTGGAACCAATTTATAACTATGAATTTAACTCAATATACCAGAGAGTTCTCCTATAATCTTAGATTAGCGTATCCTGTAATTATCGGAATGCTGGGCCATACCTTAATTGGAATTGTAGATAACATTATGGTTGGTAAATTAGGTTCAACAGAATTGGCTTCGGTTTCCTTAGGGAATAGTTTGATTTTTGTAGCAATGTCTATTGGTATTGGATTCTCTACAGCAATAACACCAATGATAGCTGAAGCTGATGCTGAAAACAACACCTCTAAAATTCGTTCTGTATTTCATCATGGTTTGTTCTTGTGTGTTATTTTAGGTTTTATGTTATTCGGATTGGTATTACTTGCCAAACCCATAATGGAATTACTCCATCAACCCAAAGAAGTTATTGCTTTAGCCAGACCTTTTATAAGTTGGGTGGCATTTTCGTTAGTTCCACTGATTATTTATCAAGGATATAAGCAATTTGCAGACGGCTTGTCATTGACAAAAGTATCTATGTATGCAATTGTAATGGCTAATATTCTTCACGTCATTATCAATTATTTTTTAATTTATGGTGTATGGATTTTTCCCAAATTGGGAATATTAGGGGCAGGTTTAGGAACTGTTATTTCTAGAATAGCGATGGTTGTTTTTATGCACATGATTTTATCTCGAAAAGAGCAGTTAAAACAATACTTCCGTAATTTTAGTTTTGATGAGATAAAGAAAGAAATGATTCAAAAAATTATCAATCTAGGATTACCTTCGGCAATGCAAATGCTTTTTGAAGTGTTATTATTTACGGCTGCCATTTGGCTTTGTGGCACAATCGGAAAAACCAGTCAGGCAGCGAATCAAATTGCGTTGAGTTTGGCATCGATGACTTTTATGGTTGCTATGGGATTAAGTGTAGTTTCAATGATTAGAATCAGCAATCAAAAAGGATTAAATGATTACAAACAACTGGTTATTGTTGCCCGCTCTATTTTTTTATTGGCAATACTTATCGAAATTTTATTTGCTTTAATGTATGTGGTTCTGCACCAAATATTGCCGTATTTGTTTTTAAATATGGAAAACCAAACACAACTTTTAGACAATCAGGAAGTAATAGTAATTGCTTCTCAATTATTATTGGTGGCTGCTGTTTTTCAGATTTCGGACGGAATACAGGTGGTTGTTTTGGGTGCTTTGCGCGGATTGCAAGATGTCAAAATTCCAATGTATATTACTTTTGTGGCCTATTGGATTGTTGGCTTTCCGATTTCGTATTATCTAGGTATTTATACAAATTTAAAAGCAGTTGGAGTTTGGATTGGCCTTTTGGCAGGTTTAACTGTTGCTGCTTTATTTTTATATCTTCGCTTTAATTATTTGACAAAAAAATTGATAATTGATAATTGATAATTGATAATTGATAATTGATAATTGATTTTTTTTATTAAGAAAAAAAATATAACTCGAAACTCACAACTCGAAACTCACAACTCGAAACTCACAACTCGAAATTGTAACTTACATTTAATAGTTGCGTATAAACACCGTATAATTTAAAAAAAAAATATAAAATGATACTTTCACTTATTATTGGTGTTATCTTAATTATAATCAGCTTTACGCTTAAAGCAAATGAAAGTCAGCTTTCAAAATTCTCAAATCTTTTTAAAATCTTAGGTGTTGTTATAATCCTTATCGGATTATTGTCTTCTGCCTTCAAACAAATAGATGCGGGAAAAGTGGGTGTAAAATCTTTATTTGGAAATGTGCAATCCGATGTTTTAGAAAGTGGTTTACATATGGTAAATCCACTAGTAGACATAACCACATTTGATATCCAAACACAAAACTATACCATGTCTGTAATTCATGATGAGGGAGAAAAAGAAGGTGATGATGCTATTCGGGTGTTATCAAATGACGGATTGGAAGTCATTATTGATTTAACCGTTTTATATAGAGTTTTACCCAATGAAGCTCCTAAAATTCTAAAAGGAATTGGTGTAGATTATACCGATAAAATTGTTCGTCCTGTTACCAGAACGCGTATTCGTGATAATGCAGTTTATTATGATGCAGTAGCATTATATTCTACTAAAAGAGGTGAATTTCAACAACGAATTACTAAAAGCATAGAAACCGATTTTAAGTCAAGAGGTTTGGTGTTAGAACAATTATTAATTCGAAACATTAATCTACCATCTTCAGTAAAAACTACTATTGAAAGTAAAATTAATGCGGAGCAAGAAGCTCAAAAAATGATCTTCGTATTGCAAAAAGAAAAGCAAGAAGCTGAGCGTAAAAGAGTAGAAGCACAAGGTATTGCCGATTACCAAAGAATAATATCTACAGGTCTTACCGATAAGCAATTACAATACGAACAAATCAAAGCGCAAAAAGAAATCGCGACTTCGTCTAATGCCAAAATTATTTTTATGGGCAAAGGAAGTGCGCCTGTTATTTTGTCGGATAAATAAAAAAATACTGTTTTTGGTTTGTAGTTTATAGTTAGTTCCTAAATTTGAAACCACAAACAAAAAACCACAAACCTTAACTATGCAACTACCAAAATTTGTACTAGCCGACAACTCTGATTTCCCAGATGATATCTTTGTTATTCATCTTGATTTCCCTCGTTTTATTATCAACTTAAAAGACGATGAGGTAGAGTTCTTAGAAGATTTAGAAGGTGAAGACGAAACCGAATTAGAATCTGAAATGGAACATTTAATTACTTTAGCCGGAGAATTTTACGATAAAGAAATGGAAGGTTACGAAGAGTAGAAATTCTTGTGCATAACTGTTTTTATCAATACTTAAAGTAATTATAGTTCGTTTTTTATCGCAAATACGGCAAGGCCTACTCGGGTTTTAATGTTTAATTTTTGAGAGATATTATCTTTACAATTTTCCACCGTTCGAGTACTACATTCCATTTCTGCGGCAATTTCTTTGTAGCTTAAGTCAGTGGTTGCATAGCTTAAAAACTCAAGTTCTCTTTTGGTAAACTGAGCTCGAATTGCTTCCTTAGATTTTTCTTTATTTTCTATATCGTTAAAGATGGTCTTTGCAGCCCAATCCGGATAGAAGAACCCATTTTTTAGCATCGTAAGTAATGCCTTTTCCAAATCGGCTGGATAGGTGTTTTTAAGCAGATATCCTTTGGCGCCATTTTTAAGCATAGTAATTACACTTTGATCTTCATTTTGCATACTCAAAGCCATTATGAATACTTCAGGGTGATTGGTTGTAAGCCATTTTGCAGTTTCAAAACCATTCATTATGGGCATGCTTACATCCAGAAGAACAATATTCGGAATATTGTTTTTATCAGCCATTTTTTCCTGTAGTTCTTTACCATTTTCACATTCATATAAAACTTCAAAATCTTTAAAACTTGCTATAATACTGCTTAATGCTTTTGCTATCAATATGTGATCATCAACAATTACGATGGTATTTTTCATAAATTTAAACTTCTAAAGGCACACTAATCTTTATAATTGTGCCGATTACATCACTCTTTACAGTGCATTGTCCGCCAATAATTTCGGCTCTTTTTTTTATGTTTTTCAGTCCGATTCCGTTTGATGTAACACTATGAATATCAAACCCTTTTCCATCATCAACTAACGTCAAGGTAACGTAATTATTTTGACTGCTTAAATCCATTTTTAGCAGCGTACACTCGGCATGTTTTATAGCATTTTGAATAAACTCTTGCGTCACTCGAATCAATACGCTTTTTACTGCATAGCTCTGGTTATCGTATTGCTTTTGATTGTCAATCGTGAAGCTACACTTTTTTATGGTATTTATTTTATCGCACTCTATTTTGAGTAATTCGGGCAATGTATGGTTATCTATGGTGTCATCGCTTAACGATTTGGATAACAGTCTTAAATCTGCCAAAGAATCGTTTAAGATAGTATCAATAGATGCTACATTTTGATTGTCCGATGCCACTTTGTTTTCATAAATCAATTGTTGAAAATACAGACTGGCTAAGGTTAGTTTTTGTCCAATATTATCATGTATTTCTCGCCCTATTTCCTGCATGGTTTTCTTTTGCATCTCTAGTTGTGTAGATAAAAGTTCCTTTTGATGCAGGTCTTTTTCATATTGAAGTTTTACTTCATTTTCTTTCTTCTTTCGTCGGTATTGCCATATATATAGAAAAATGGCCACCATAAAAAGCAGAAAAAAAAGGTTAAAGACAATCGTGATTAATAAGTATTCGGTTTCCCCCATAAAAAAGCCATTGCAAATAATAAGTACATCAATTGATTTATCAGTAAAAAAAGGATGGTATAATTGGTAAAAATTTCATTGTCCTTACAAATTATGGCAAAAAACGAAAACAAAGGTAACGTTCCAACATATAATAGGCTTACCCCTAAATTAATATAAAACATCATGTTTTCTTTAAACCGTATAATTTCATCAGAACGTATTT
>CANHWG010000011.1 GCA_947464335.1 Flavobacteriaceae bacterium | reverse complement strand
AGCACAAGCGCCGTCGTTTAATCCCGATGCGTTTCCTGCGGTTACACTTCCCTCTTTTTTGAATGCTGGACGTAATTTAGACAATCCTTCTAGTGATGTATTTGGTTTGATGAATTCATCTTTAGAGAACTGAATAGCATCGCCTTTTCGTTGCGGAATTTCAACCGTTACAATTTCTTTGGCTAATCTTCCTGAAGCTTGGGCTGCTGTTGCTTTTTGTTGGCTATGTAAAGCGAACGCATCTTGATCTTCTCTGCTGATATTATATTTTTCGACTAGATTTTCGGCCGTTTCACCCATGGCATCTGTGCCGTACATGGCGTGTAGTTTTGGATTTATAAAACGCCATCCGAAACTAGTATCGTGCATTTTAGAATCGGTTCCATAAGCTGATGAAGGTTTAGAAACAACTAATGGTCCGCGCGTCATGTTTTCGATTCCGCCAGCAATAAAAACGTGGCCGTCACCTGCTTTAATGGCGCGATTAGCACTTATAATGGCAGATAAACCAGAGCTGCACAAACGATTTACGGTTTCACCCGGAACCGAATACGGTAACCCTGCTAATAGTAAAGACATTCTCGCTACATTACGATTGTCTTCTCCAGCTTGATTGGCGCAACCCATGATGACATCATCGTAGGCATCAGTTGGAATGTTTGGATTTTTGTCTACTACAGATTTGATGACCAAAGCGCCTAAATCATCTGGGCGAACTGATGCTAGTGTTCCTTGGTAACTTCCGATTGGAGTTCGAACTCCGTCTATGATGTATGCTTCCATTTTAATTGATAATGGATAATTGATAATTGATAATTTTCTGTCACAGAATTGTCAATTGTTAATTATCAATTGTTAATTGTTAATTATAATTCCCATAATTTATCACTTCTAAACACCGTTCCTTTAAATAAGGCCACTGTTTTTTCTTCTTTTTTTATTTCGATGGTATAAAAACCAAATTTATTTTTTAGAGCATCTTGTTGTGCAATAGCTACAATTTTGTCTCCTTCTTTTAAAACTTCTATATGATTAATAGATGTGTCAACACTCACTGATTGACGTCCATGAGAATTAGAGGCAAAAGCAAGAGCACTATCGGCTAATGAATACGTAATACCGCCATGGGCTATAGAAAAGCCGTTTAGCATTTCTTTTCGAATAACCATAGAAAGTGTACATGTTCCTTCAGCTACATTTTCAACTGTGATACCGAGCCATTGGCTAAAAGCATCGTTTTGGAACATTTTATTTACAATTTCGTTGGCTGTCATTAGTTGAAAAAAGTTTTGTGTTCTCTATTCATTTTTCGCAATATTGGACTGCATCTATATCGATCTTCATGATATTCGTTATATAATCCGTCTAGTTTATCGACACACCAACCAATACCCAGTTCATCTGCCCAAGCGAGTAACCCTTTTGGATAATTGACTCCTTTGGTCATGGCATTGTCGATATCTTTGGCTGATGCGATGTTTAAAAACAAGGTGTCAGCTGCTTCGTTAATGAGCATTATGATGACTCTTTCGAAAATGGTTTTTGCCAAAACTAAATCTTCTAGTGGAGTTGGTAGTTCTTTGTTATAATCATAAAATCCTCTACCTGATTTTTTACCAAGAAATCCGGCTTCCAATAATCTTTTTTGGGTGAATGACGGTTTGAATTTTGGATCAAAATAGAAGCTCGTGAAAACGGTTTCGGTCACCACATAATTGACATCGTGGCCAATCATATCCATTAGTTCGAAAGGTCCCATTTTGAATCCACCAATCGTTTTTAAAGCCCAATCGATGGTTGCAAAGTCGGCTATTCCTTCATCGTAAATGCGTAAACTTTCGCTATAAAATGGTCGAGCGACACGGTTTACTATAAACCCTGGTGTGTCTTTGGCAACGGCTACAACTTTTTTCCAATCGGAAATAGTCTTAACGGTTGTTTTTAAAACTTCTTCGCTGGTTTGCACGGCCGGAATTACTTCTACGAGCTGCATTAGTGGCGCTGGATTAAAAAAGTGAATTCCGATGACGCGTTCTGGTTTTTGGCAAGAAGCAGCAATGGAAGCAATTGATAATGAAGACGTATTAGATGCTAAGATAGTTTCGGGCGAGACGTAATTTTCTAGTTCAGAAAATAACTTTTTCTTGATTTCAAGATTTTCAATAATAGCTTCGATAACTAAATCGGAATGAGACAACTCTCCTAGGGTGTGTACATAAGAAATATTATTTTCGATTCGAGATTTTTCAGCAATATCTATTTTATCCTTTTCCACTAATTTGGATAAAGTAGTTTCGAGATTAGATTTGCTTTTGGAAAGCGCCTCTAAATTGCTATCGTAAATTTTTACGTTACACCCTGCTATTGCAGCCACTTGTGCGATGCCGCTTCCCATTGTTCCTGAACCGATAACTGCTACTTTCATTTTTTTTAGACCTTTTAGATTTCCTAGACTTCTTAGACTTCTTAGATTTTTGTCTAAAATGTCTAACGTTCTGAGTTGTCTGTATTAATTTCCTTTAAATTCAGGTTTTCTTTTTTCTACAAAAGCGGTTACACCTTCTTTGTAATCGTTAGACGAACTCGCTTCGATTTGCAAATCACTTTCTAAAGCCAATTGTTGTTCTAGATTATTAGTCATCGATTGATTTAATAATCTTTTGGTTAAACCGATTGCTTTGGTTGGCATTTGAGCTAACGTTGACGCTAAGGTCATTACTTCTTCTTCAAACAATCCTGTTGGATAAATTTTATATATCATTCCCATTTGAAGCGCTTCTTGTGCTGTTACTTTATCACCCAACATCATTAGGGCAGATGCTTTTTGAAAACCAATTAATCTTGGCAAAAAGAAAGTTCCGGCACTATCTGGAATTAATCCGATTTTACTAAATGCTTGAATAAAACTTGCACTTTCCGTTACTACTACAACATCGCAAGCCAAAGCAATATTGGCTCCTGCCCCAGCAGCTACACCATTGACAGCAGCAATAATTGGTTTTTCGATGCTTCTAATTTTTTGAATGATTGGATTGTAATGTTCTTCTAATATTTTTCTGAAACCTGGATTTAATTCTGGGTCTGTTACTTCTTTTAAATCTTGTCCGGCGCAAAATGCCTTGCCGTTCCCGGTGATTACTAGTGCTCGAACATTTATATCATTGGCACAATTATCTAGAGTTTCTTGTAACAGAAACGCCATTTCTCGATTGAAACTATTGAAAACTTCGGGTCTGTTGAGTGTTATCCACGCAATATTATTTTCAATTTTTAGTTCTATTGAATTGCTCATACCTATATTTATTGAAGATTGAAGAATAACGATTTTTGATTTTGGAACTTTTAAAATTTCATATATGCTTCACCAATTGAAACAAAGCTCTCGGGTCAAAAATCAACATCAAACAATCATTATCTCATTATTTTAAACATTTAAAATAGTCGAATGGCTCTAGGCAATCATCACATTGAAACAATGCTTTGCAAGCTGTTGAACCGAATTGACTAACTAATTTGGTATTTAATGAGCCACATTGTGGACATTTTACCAATTTTTTATTCCCAAGAAGTGCTTCTTTATCGGCTGATTCTGATAAGGGTGAAGCAATTCCGTATTTTTCTAGGGCGAATCGGCCTTTAGGAGTAATCCAATCGGTTGTCCATGCTGGCGATAGGATTAATTCTACTGTGGCTTCGTACCCTTTTTGTTTGAATGCTGAAATAATATCATCGCCTATTACGTCCATTGCGGGGCAACCACTATAGGTTGGCGTGATTTGAATTTCAACTAAATCATTTATAATTTTAGCAGAACGCACTACACCCATTTCCATAATTGACAAAACTGGAATCTCTGGATCGGATACTGTTTCAAGTATTTCGAAGAGTTTTGGATCAATATGTGTGAGTTCTTCTGTCATTAAGATTTATTAGATTAAGATTGCTTCGCCAGTTCGAGCAAAGCTTTGGGTGGACAATCGTTTCTCATTTACCAATTCATGTTTGGATAGGTGCGTTGCATGTATTGCAAATCGGCTAACAAATAACCCATATGTTCGCTATGAACGCCCTGTTTTCCTCCTTTTTGAAAATATTCAATGTTGGGTGTTTGCAATGTTGCTTCTTCTAAAATAGCACTTACTTTAGTGTAAAATACCTCTTTTAGTTGCGTAACATCCACTCCTATTTCTTCTGAAACCATAGATTTATCAGCATCAGTTTGATGAAATAATTCATCCGTAAATACCCATAAATGGTTTAGGGCTTCTTGAATTCGGTTATGACTTTCATCGGTTCCATCTCCTAATCTGCGAATCCAATCGGAAGAAAAACGAGTATGATATGAAACCTCTTTGATGCTTTTTTTAGCAATAGCCGATAATGTTGCATCGGAACTATTTTGTAATTGTTCTAACAACAATAAATGAAATATATCAAACAGGAATTGTCTTGAAATGGAATACGCAAAATCTTGATTGGGTTGTTCTACCAATAATACATTTTTATATTCTCGTTCTTTTCTTAGAAAGGCAATGGTATCTTCGGTAGCATCATTTCCGATTAATTTGGCCACATATTGATAATAACTCCTTACTTGACCCAATAGGTCTAAGGAGATATTGGTCATTGCTATATCGGTTTCTAAACTCGGACCGTGACCGCAAAGTTCGCCAAGTCGTTGCCCTAAAATCAGGGAATTATCCGCTATACCGTAGATGTATTGAATTAAATTGTTGTTCATTTTAAGTTGTTTTGTTTTCCACCATCGTAGAAATTGCAATTTTTTCCAAAAATTACATGTGTTTTAGTTCATCTGGCAATTCATAAAAAGTAGGATGACGATATACTTTATCCTTTGCTGGTTCGAAAAGTTCGGCACTATGCTCAGGATTAGATGCTGTAATTTGAGCAGAAGGCACTACCCAAATACTTACACCTTCCATTCTGCGCGTATAAACGTCACGTGCATTTTCTAGTGCCATGGTGGCATCACTTGCGTGGAGTGAACCACAATGACGATGTTCCAATCCGTTTTTGCTTCTTATAAATACTTCCCAAAGTGGCCAGTTTTTCATAGTCTAAAGTCTTAAAGTCTAAAGTCTAAAGTCATCCATCTTTCGACTTTTGACCTTTGACATTCGACTGAATTATATTGCTTTTTTAATTTCTTTATTTGCTTGTTTTTCGGCATAAGCCATTGCTGCATCACGCACCCACTTACCATTATTCCATGCCTTTACTCTAGCTGAAATTCGCTCTTTATTGCATGGACCGTGACCTTTTACTACTTGCCAAAATTCATCCCAATCCATTTCACCAAAATCATAACGTTTGGTTTCTGCATTCCATTTTAAGTTTGGATCTGGAATGGTGAGGCCAATCATATCGGCTTGAGGAACGGTTTGGTCTACAAATTGTTGACGTAATTCGTCGTTAGATTTACGTTTTAATTTCCATTTCATGGATTGTTCGGTGTGCACTGATTCGGCATCGGTTGGTCCAAGCATCATTAAGGATGGCCACCACCAACGGTTAAGCGCATCTTGAGCCATTTCTTTTTGTTCGGGTGAACCGTTTGCCAAAGTCATCATGATTTGAAATCCTTGACGTTGGTGAAAACTTTCTTCTTTACATACACGAACCATGGCACGAGCATAAGGACCAAAAGAAGTAGCCGTTAAAGGCACTTGATTGATAATGGCAGCACCATCAACAAGCCAACCAATAGCTCCCATATCGGCCCAAGTTAGTGTTGGATAATTGAAAATACTGGAATATTTAGCTTTACCCGAGTGGAGTTGATCGTATAATTCTTCGCGTGAAACACCTAAGGTTTCACAAGCACTATATAAATACAAACCATGACCCGCTTCGTCTTGAATTTTAGCTAATAAAGCGGCTTTTCTTTTTAAGGAAGGCGCTCTAGTAATCCAATTCCCTTCGGGCAACATCCCTACTATTTCGGAATGCGCATGTTGAGAGATTTGACGAATATGCGTTTGACGATATTTTTCGGGCATCCAATCTTTGGGTTCGATTTTTTCGTCTCTAGCGATGCGAGCATCGAAGATTGCTTCTAAATTTTTAACTTCTAATTCTGACATAATTCTTTCAATTGTTAATTATCAATTGTTAATTAATTTATACTCCAAATTCAATTACAACATTTTTTGAAGTTGGAACGGCTTGACAACTTAAAATAAGTCCTTTTGCAACCTCTTTTTCATCCAATGCATAATTGATTTTCATTTCAACGGTTCCTGAAATTATTTGACATCGACACGTACTACAAACGCCGCCTTTACAAGCGAATGGTAAATCAGCACCGGCCGCTAAGGCACCATCGAGAATATTGTCAAAATCATCATCCATGGTGAAATGGAATTCTATCCCGCCATCAATTATAGTGACTTCGGTTCCTTCAACTTTTTGTTCTAATATTTTAGAAATACGTTGTTTATCTTCATCTGAATTACCGGTTGAAAACAATTCAAAATGTATTTTATCTTGGGATAGTCCGGCCGAAACTAATTCATCCCGTATGAGAAAAATCATTTCCTCTGGACCACAAATAAAACAATCATCTATCGCTGGAATATCTATTATTTTACTTGACAATATTTGTAACTTTTCCTTAGTAAATCGACCATTTAATAACTCAATGTTGCGATGTTCTTTGGTTAGAAAATGAAAAATTTCAAATCGATCAAAATACTTATTTTTAAGTAATTCAATCTCTTCTTTAAAGATGATTGATTTTACACTTCTATTTAAATAAAAAAGTTTGAAAGTACTTTGGGGTTCTAGTGCTAAATGCGTTTTGATAATAGAAAGTATTGGGGTAATACCACTACCCGCTGCAAAAGCAATATAATTTTTAGATTCAGACGGATTTACTGGTATAAAAAAATCACCGTTAGGTGGCATTAACTCAAGATAATCTCCTTTTTTTATTTTCTCGTTTACAAAAGTAGAAAAGACGCCACCGTTGATTTTTTTGACGGCCACTTTCCATTTATTTTCTATTGGACTAGAACAAAGCGAATACGATCGGCGTTCCTCTTTACCATCAATGGATGATTTTAAGGTAAGATGTTGTCCTTGACTATACTGAAATTCTTCTTGTAATTCGACAGGTATTTCAAAAGAAATGACGGAACAATCTTTTGTTTCTTTATAAATATCTGCAATTTTTATACGATGGAATTTTGACATTTACATACGTTTTATTAAAACTAACAGTTGTTAGTTTGTTATGCAAATTTAATGATTTTTTTGATTGATTACGAAAACGTTGTAATTTTTTTGATTTATTAAACCCTAAGAGTTTACTGTTCGTTTAGTTTCTGTAATCTCGTGTTATGATTAAACTATTCCGTTAAGAAGTACCTGAATCATATTGGCTTTAAGTACTTCGGGGTTGATGGCTTTTTTCTTTCCGTACCAAAGGTAAAGTGTTCTCAATGTAGAAAGTGTTGAAAAAATTACGACTTCGATGTTTAGATTTTTGATTTCCTGATTGGCAATTCCTTGTTTGATAATGGATCTAAAATTTTCTTCATACTCTTCTCGCATTTTAATAAAATAGGTCAGTTCATTATCTGCTAAATGCATCCAATCATTATTTAAACAGGCCAATGCCTCCGAATTTCTCAAGGTAATATCGATATGCAATTGAATTACTTTTTCGATTTTTTGAATGGCAGAAATCTCAGAACTAACTATTTGATTAATTCCATTGGTAAATTCTTCTGCTATTTCGATAACAATTAAAACTAGAATTTCTTGTTTGGATTTGATATGATTGTATAAGCTTGCCGCTTTAATATCCATAGCTTGAGCAATATCACGCATCGTAACTGCACTGTATCCTTTTTCTTTGAAAAGTTTTGCAGCAATGTTGATAATTTCGGATTTTCTATCTACTGGTTTCATAGCTCTCAAATATAGAATTAATTTAACAAAAAAATAAAAGCTAATGCTAATCTAAATGGTTTAAGTTATGTTGCAAAGTTGTCACATACTTAAAATACAATCAATACGGCATTTGCCTTATTCAAGCATAAAATAAGTAATTTATTTATAAAAATTAATCGATGGGATTTTCTTTTGAAGACATTCTATTTTATGGTTCAAATTCTCCAGAAAGTGTTGGTGTGTTTTAGAATTTGGATTAAACGGTTTGTGTGTTAATCCTTTCTGAATGCTAGCTACTTCTTCCATTATTGGATAACTAGTTTCATCAATGTGAGTTTCAACAAAACGCTCCCAAATATAATCAATAGCTGTTTTACTAGGATGCAACATATCTTCGGCATAAAACCGATAATCACGTAGTTCGTCCATCATGATTTCGTAGCTGGGAAAATAATTTGTGTTGAGAGTTATGTGTTGAGAGTTGTGAATGGCTGTTATTAAATGTGCTTTGCTGCGTTGATTTTCTACAAAACCGTCTTTGATGTGGCGCACTGGTGAAACTGTGAAAAGGAAATTACAAGTTGGATTTACTTTCTCAATTAAATTAATGGTATTCTTTATAGATTTCTCAATAATTTCTGCCGATAGAATTTCTTTATCAAATTGACTTTGTGGTACTTTATGACAATTGGCTACAATCTTCTTGGATGCTTTATTTCGGTATACCCAAGCCGAACCATAGGTAATTATAAGGTGTGTAGATTGGATTATTTGCGTGTTAGATTGTTGGATTATTAGATTCAGAGTAGTCAAAAATGTTTCCTTATCGGGATGGCTAATTTCAGAATGCACTTCAAAACAATGCCATAAATCATTGTGAAAGAATATATCATTTTCGGTAAACAGTTGCTTATTGACTACTCTTGAAATAAGATTTTCTATAGAAACTGGATTGAAAATGATTCCAAATGGATTGGTTGTACTTTGGAATTTAAAATATTGGAATTTCTCACCTAAATTTTCTGCAAAACAAGAACCAATTGAGATTATCTTGGAAGAATAATCAATTGGATTTTGATATCTTGAAATTGGTATTTTGGTAGTAAAGTTAATTGTATTACTGTGTCAATTTGAAAATTCGAAAATGATAATTCAAATATAATAATAAAAAAGAAATCCTGATAAATTTATACTTATCAGGATTTACTTTTAATTAATTGTAAATATATTGTAAGTTAGAATCAAACTCATCTTGTTCATCATCATATACTTCAGATGCCGGCATATTATTACTATTGTATGTATATGTAGAACTTCCTCTAACGACATTGTCTATTTTAAACACTAAAACATTATTTGAAATCCCATCATACCCTACTCTAAAATTAGGAGATGCTATATTAATTTTTGAAAACCCTAAAACGTTTGCTAAAGGATTTACTTTATTATCAAAAGTTGATTCTTCAATTTGATCAATCTCAAAAATAGTTCCTGGATCAACTAACATCTCTTTTTTGAATGGTTGGTCACCGTTAAAATAAATTGTTCCTGTAGCTTTTGTAACACCATTATAAGTAGTTATAAAAGAAACCGTATTATTTGAATTGTAAGTGAAATTATCGACTTCAACTTCTGATGTATTTGTTCTTATTGACTTAATCAGTTTTTGACTTGCATTATATTCAAAAGTGGTTTCATCTTCTAACATATCATCTAAATAAGACTCTTCTTTAACAATTAGATCACCTGCATAAGTGTATACTGTTTCTTCTCCAAAATCAGAGGTAACACGAACAATTTTATTGCCGTTATAAATGTAATTAAACGTTTCGACCGTTCCGTCATCGTAAGTTTCAATTACTTTTTTTAGTAGTGTTCCTGATGAAGTACTAGAACTATCACTTGAAGAACAAGAGGATAAAATCAATAATAATGCACAAAATGCTAAACCAATTTTTTTCATTTTTATGTTTTTAGTTATATGAAGTGTAAAGAAAGGGGAAAAAAAATAAATTATTATATTTTCACGTATTTATTTAAAAAAATAACCGTTTTATATGTTGCACTTTACTATTAATCTGCAAATTAAATTGGTAATTTTGCCAATCTAAAAATGAATTGATGAACACTTTATATTCGTATCTCAAAAAACATAAATTATTGTTGTTTTTAGCGCTTTTAATGGCGGCTATAAACATTTGTTTCAGTTTATCCGACTCGGTTATTACGGGTAAATTAATGCAAGATTGTGGTGTTGGAATTGCAAAATACAAAGGCAATGAAATCGGTTTTATTAAGTCGGTTGCTTTTTGGTTGGGCTTGTCATTGGGAGCTGCCATGATTTCGAGAATCACGAAAAACTTTCAAGATTATTTTACCAATATTGTGATTCAACGAACCGGTGCCGAAATGTATACTGATGGTATCAAAAAATCACTCGATTTGCCTTATGAAGAGTTCGAAGACCAGCGCAGTGGTGAGACGTTGAGTAAGTTAACCAAAGTACGTTCCGATTCTGAAAAGCTGATTACGCTTTCTATTTCATTGATATTTCAAACGGTAATCGGATTCATTTTTGTGATTGTGTATGTTTCTCGAATCGATTACAGAATTTCATTTATCTTTTTGTTTACAGCACCAATTATAGCTTTTATAAGTTCCTATTTAGGTAAAAAAATCAAAATCGTTTCCAGAACAATTGTCACACAAACCAATGCTTTAGCAGGTTCTACTACCGAAAGTTTACGTAATATTGAGCTAGTGAAAAGTTTGGGATTGACCTATCAGGAAGAGAAACGTCTCAATTTAAACACGTTGAAAATTCTGCAACTCGAGTTGCAAAAGATTCGTTTTATTAGAAGCTTGAGTTTTATTCAAGGCACCACAGTGCATTTCATGAGAACCTGTGTGGTGTTTTCATTATATTATTTTTTGTTTGGCGGAAAAATTTTGGTTGGTGATTTATTGACCATGGTGTTTTTTACCTTCTTTATTTTTGGCCCGTTGCAAGAGCTTGGTTCGTTTATTATCGCATTGAATGAAACCAAAGTCTCAATGGAAAATTTTAAAGAATTATTGAGTGCTCCAAAGGAACCACGTCCAAAAGATGCCAAGCATATAGGCGCCATCCAAGCATTGCAATTTTTAAACGTAAGTTTCAAACACAAAACCGCCAAACACCCTGCGGTAGAAGATATTACTTTTGATATCAAGCAAGGGGAAACTGTGGCTTTTGTAGGTCCGTCGGGAGCAGGAAAAACAACTTTAGTTAAACTGTTGGTAGGATTATATCCTCCAATGAAAGGCCATGTAAAATACAACTCGATTGATTCGAGAGAAATAGATTTATTAGAGTTGAGAAAGCAACTCGGATTCGTCACGCAAGATGCCCAATTGTTTTCGGGAACCATAAGAGAAAATCTATTATTTGTAAAACCCTCAGCAACGGATGAGGAATTATTAGAAGTGTTGCACAAAGCCAGTTGTGATAAGTTATTAGCGCGCGCCGAAGACGGATTAAATTCAACCATAGGCGAAGGCGGCATCAAAGTATCGGGTGGCGAAAAGCAACGTTTGTCTATTGCTCGTGCGATATTAAGAAATCCAAATTTATTGATATTTGACGAAGCAACCTCAGCGTTAGACTCGATTACCGAGGAAGAAATTAATGCTACCATCCGAAACATTTCAGATAAAAACAGAATCACCGTTTTAATTGCGCACCGATTGTCTACAGTAATGCACGCCGATACCATTTTTGTTTTGGAACAAGGTAAAATTATTGAGCAAGGCAAACACGAAACTTTGCTAGAAGGAAAAGGGTTGTATTATGCGATGTGGCGTCAGCAAATTGGGGAGCGTAAAAAAGAATAAAGAACCATTACTTCTATTGACATTACTGCGAAGGCGGGAATCCACTAACATCAAAAGGATTCCCGCCTTCGCGGGAAAGACAATTTAACCTTTTACAAAATCTATTGCTTTCTCCAAGGCCTCATTGATTCCAGCTACGTTTTTTCCACCCGCTGTTGCAAAGAAAGGTTGACCGCCGCCGCCGCCTTGAATGTATTTACCCAATTCGCGAACTACCGTTCCGGCGTTTAGGTTTTTCTCGGCAACTAATTCTTTAGAAATATAGCAACTTAACATTGGCTTATCGTCTTCGGCAGTTGCGATAACTAAGAACAAATTAGTTCCTAAAGTTCCTAATTCATACGCTAAGTCTTTGGCACCTTCCGGATTTAAATCGACTTGTGTAGCCAAGAATTGAATTCCATCAATGTCTTTCAGTTTCGAAGCTAATTCGCCTTTTAATCCTTTGGCTTTTTCTTTTAATAACTGCTCGATTTGTTTTTTCAATTTGGCATTATCTTCCTGCAATGAAACCACAGCTTTTAAAGTATCTTGTGGATTTTTCAACGTTTCTTTGATAGCATCTAAATCGGTTTCTTGTTGTGTAAAATAGTTTTTTACCGCATCACCGGTTATGGCTTCAATACGGCGAATTCCAGCAGCAACAGCACCTTCTGACAAGATTTTAAAATGCCAAATCTCTCCCGTATTTTTCACGTGAATACCACCGCACAATTCTTTACTTTCGCCGAATTCTATCATTCGAACCGTATCGCCATATTTTTCTCCAAACAATGCCATCGCGCCTTGTTCCATTGCCTGTTGGATTGGAATGCTTCGGTGTTCTATTAACTGCAATTGCTCTTCGATTCGGGTATTGACAAAATGTTCTACTTTGCGAATTTCCTCATCGGTAACTTTACTAAAATGAGAAAAGTCAAAACGCAAATAGTTTGGATTTACTAATGACCCTTTTTGTTCAACGTGTGTACCTAAAATTGTTCTCAACGCCAAATGCATTAAGTGCGTAGCCGAGTGATTTTTTGAAGTTGATGACAATAAATCGATATTGACTTTGGCCACAAAACCGGCTTCAATATTTTCAGGTAACTGCTTTGCAAAATGCAGAATTAAATTATTTTCTTTCTTCGTATCAATGATATCAATCGTATCGTTAGCCGAAACCAAAGTTCCTTTATCGCCTATTTGTCCGCCACCTTCAGGATAAAAAGGTGTATTATCTAAAACGATTTGGTATAAAACGCCATCTTTTTTAGAATCTACTTTACGGATTCGGGTGATTTTAACTTCGTTCTCGGTTTGATCATAACCCACGAATGTTTCTACATTTCCTGGAATCAACACTTTCCAATCTTCGGTAGAAACTTCAGAAGCCGCACGAGAACGGTCTTTTTGCGCTTTCATAGAAGCATCAAATTCAGATTCGTTAAACGACATGCCTTTCTCTTTCAGAATCAAAGCGGTTAAATCTTTTGGGAAACCAAACGTATCATACAATTCAAATGCTTTTTCTCCGGAAACTTCATTTCCTTTTGTTTTAGCAACTACATTGTCTAACAATTGAAGACCTTGATCTAAAGTTCTCAAAAACGACGCTTCTTCTTCACGAATTACATTCGTAACCAATTGTTGCTGCGATTTGATTTCAGGGAAAAATTCACCCATTTGATCCGCTAAAACTTCAACGAGTTTATAGATAAAAGGTTTTTTGGTATTCAAGAAGGTGAAACCGTAACGAATTGCACGACGCAAGATTCGGCGAATTACATAACCCGCACCTGTGTTAGATGGTAGTTGCCCGTCTGCAATAGCGAAGGCGACAGCTCGAACGTGGTCAACGATAACACGAATCGCAATGTTAGTTTTGTTTTGTTCTTCTGACCCATCGACTGCGCTCAGGGTAACATTATTAGGTGTATATTTTAATCCAGTAATTTGCTCTACCTTTTCAATAAGCGGTGTAAAAACGTCGGTGTCGTAGTTGGATGTTTTACCTTGTAATGCCATGCACAAACGCTCAAATCCCATTCCCGTATCTACGTGTTGTGAAGGAAGTTTTTCTAATGAGCCGTCTGCTTTTCGGTTAAATTCCATGAAAACATTATTCCAGATTTCAACTACTTGCGGATGGTCGTTGTTGACCAAACTTTTTCCGGAAACTTGTGCTTTTTCTTCGGCAGAACGAATATCAACATGAATTTCAGAACATGGACCACACGGCCCTTGATCGCCCATTTCCCAAAAATTATCTTTTTTATTTCCGAGAATGATTCGGTCTTCATCGATTAGGGTTTTCCAAATATTCCATGCCTCTTGATCAAAAGGAACATTTTCTTCTGGGTTTCCTTCGAAAACGGAAACGTATAAATTTTCTTTTGGTATTTTATACACTTCAGTTAGTAATTGCCATGCCCAATTGATGGCGTCTTTTTTAAAATAGTCTCCAAAAGACCAGTTGCCGAGCATTTCAAACATGGTGTGGTGATAGGTATCAAAACCAACATCTTCTAAATCGTTGTGTTTTCCTGACACCCGAAGACATTTTTGCGTATCGGCTATTCTTGGGCTTTTGGGTGTTCCGTTGCCTAAGAAAAATTCTTTGAATTGCGCCATCCCCGAATTATTGAACATTAGGGTTGGATCGTCTTTGAGAACGATGGGTGCCGAAGGAACAATTAAATGTCCTTTAGATTCGAAGAATTGTAAAAACTGTTTACGAATGTCTTGTGATTTCATTATAGATTATTAGATCTTTAGATTATTAGATTTAAAAACATGGTTTCCTAATTAGCCCCGATTGCAGTGAAAATCCTTTTTTGCAAAAAAAGATTGTAACGGAAAGCGGGAGTACTGTTGAATCAAATAATAAAAATTTCCGCTCCTGAAAAGAATCTGAAACAAGTTCAGATTAAAATTTAGGGTTTGACTGAAACATTTGTTAGATTTGTTCGTATAACCATTGTTTTCTTAAAACAAGCACAAAAATAGTATAAAATAAAAGATGGCGAAAAAAGTAAAGTATTATTTCGATACTGAAAGTTTGGCTTACCGCAAAATAAATCCAAAGCTCTCTAAAAAGATAGGATATATTGGTTTGTTTTTACTGGCTTCTGCACTTTTTGGATTTTTATGCTTTGTCGCTTTATTGAATACATCACTTTTAGATACTCCGAAAGACCGTTTGCAAGCTCGAGAAATTGAAACAATGAAGTTACGCTATGCTATTTTGAATAAAAAAATGGATCAGTTAGATGAAGTCTTGAATGATGTTGCCAATAGAGATAACAATATATATAGAGCCTATTTTAACACGTCACCTATTCCAACTGAGCAGCGAAAAGCGGGTTTTGGTGGTGTAAATCGTTACAAAGAGTTGGAAGGTTTTAATAACTCCGATTTGGTGATTAATACTTCAAAACGGGTAGATATCATTTCTAAAGAGTTGGCCATACAATCGAAATCGTTGGATGAAATTTTGAAATTAGCCAAAGAAAAAAATAATTTATTAGCAGCGATTCCAGCGATACAACCCGTCAAAAACGAACAACTGAAAAGGATAGCTTCTGGATTTGGTTATCGAAGTGATCCGTTTACGAAAGTTAGAAAAATGCATGAAGGAATGGATTTTACAGCAGCAACAGGCACCCCTATTTTTGCTACGGGCGATGGTTTTGTAGCTCGTGCTGACAATACTGTTTCAGGTTATGGAAATCATATTGTATTGCGACATGGATATGGTTACGAAACATTATATGGTCATTTGAGTAAATACAAATGTCGTGCTGGACAACGAGTGAAACGAGGCGATGTAATTGGCTATGTAGGAAGCACCGGAAGAAGTGAAGCGCCACATTTGCACTATGAAGTACATAAAGATGGAAAAGTAGTTAATCCTATCAATTTTTATTACGGAAATATTTCGGCAGCCGAATATGTTGTCATTTCAAAATTAGCCAATCAAGAAAATCAATCACTAGACTAATGCTGAAGAAAGTATTCAGTGATCAGTTTTAAAAAAGTATAAATATGCATATAGAACTAACAGAAGGTAAAAGATATTATAGCATTGGAGAAGTATCCAAGGCATTTAATGTAAACACATCATTAATTCGTTTTTGGGACAAAGAATTTGATATTCTGAAACCAAAGAAAAATGCCAAAGGCAATAGAATGTTCACACCGGAAGATGTGAAAAATTTACAATTGATTTATCATTTAGTTAAAGAACGTGGTTTTACGCTTGACGGTGCCAAAACTCATTTGAAAGAAGGACAAAAGAAAACGTTGGATAAATTTGAAATCATTAGTAAACTAGAAACGATTAAGGCGCAATTGTTAAGTATTAAGAATTCGCTTTAGGCAATAGGCATTAGGCATTAGGGAAAACAAAAAATAGATTAAAAAAAAATTAAAAACAACTTTAAATTAAACAATCATGGATTTTAAAAAATTTTTACCTTGGATTATTGGAATTGGTTTAATATTGATTATTGGACTTTGGTATATAAATGTTAAAAACGGAGCCATTGAAGTAGATCAAGCGGTTAAAAAAGAATGGGGAAATGTTGAGACATCTTATCAAAGACGTAATGATTTGATTGGAAATTTAGTCAACACAGTAAAAGGTGCTGCTGATTTTGAAAAAAGCACCCTAACGGCTGTCATTGAAGCCAGAGCTAAAGCCACAGCGGTTAAAATTGACCCAACTAATGTTACTCCAGAAAAATTGGCTGCCTTTAACTCTGCTCAATCAGGACTCTCCTCTTCATTGTCAAGATTGTTGGTTTCGGTGGAACAATATCCTACTTTAAAAGCCAACGAAAACTTCTTGAAATTACAAGACGAGTTGGCGAGTACAGAAAACCAAATCCTTACTGCAAGAACACGTTTCAACGAATCAGTTCAAGCCTTTAACAACTATGTTTTAAAAATGCCGCGAAGCATAATTTTATCAGAGTATAAAGAAAAAGCAGCTTTCAAAGCCGTTGAAGGTGCTGAAAAACCTGTTGAAGTAAAATTCTAATAGAGCGAAATGTCTAAAGTTGAAGATTTTTTAACGAAAGCTGAAGAACAAGAAATTGTTGAAGCCATTGGTATAGCCGAAAAAAATACTTCGGGCGAAATCAGAATACACATAGAAAAAGAAAACACCATTGCTCCGCTTGAACGAGCGATGGAAGTTTTTCGGACTCTCAACATGGAGAATACCGAAGAACGTAATGGAGTTATTATTTATGTGGCGGTAAAAAGTCATCAGTTTGCCATTTATGGTGATAAAGGTATTAACGAAAAAGTAGGTCATGATTTTTGGGATTGTACTAAAGATGTTATGGCAAATCACTTTAAGAACGGTAATTTCAAACAAGGTTTGATTGACGGCATTTTAAGAGCAGGTGAGCAACTTAAAACACATTTTCCCTATCAGAGTGATGACACTAACGAACTTTCCAACGAAATATCAAAAGGATAACTTTATGGTTATTTTAAATTCTAAATTGTAAATTATGAATATTCCAAATTGTAAAGGAATCCTATTTTTCGTTGTTGCCTTTCTTAGTTTTTTACCCACATATGCTCAGTTTAACATACCGAAGAAACCTGCTTTTCAAACTTCGGTTTATGATTATGCCAATCTTTTAAGTGCTGAAGAGAAAACACAACTGGAAGAAAAGTTAGTTCGGTATTCTGACTCTACTTCTAACCAAATTGTGGTCGCCACTGTAGCCACGATTAACGGAGAAGATATTGGAATAGTAACTCCCAAATGGGCTCATGAATGGGGTATTGGTCAAGCAAAAGAAGACAATGGCGTTTTTATTTTGGTAGCCCAAAAGGAACGTAAAATATGGATTGCTCCGGGTTATGGTTTAGAAGACCGATTAACTGCCGGAATCGGAGGCGAAATTACCCGTAACATAATCATACCTGAATTTAAAGCGGGAAGTTATTATAAAGGTTTAGATAAAGGAGCTGATGCTCTTTTTGATGTTTTTAAGGGAAAATACAAAGGGGAACGAAAAAAAACCAAAAAAGGGAATGGTATTCCAATTATTCCAATCATTATAATCGTTATTGTTTTGATTATAATCATGGCTAAAAATAAAAACAATGGCGGCGGAAACTCCGGTAATCGCGGTGGTGGTTTTGACTTAGCAGACATCATTTTACTGAGCAGTCTTGGCAGAAGTGGTGGCGGATTTGGTGGTGGTGGCTTCGGAGGAGGAAGTTCTGGCGGCGGCGGATTTGGGGGTGGTTTTGGCGGCGGCGGATTTTCGGGCGGTGGCTCTGGAGGAAGCTGGTAAAGAAAGTTTAAATTGTACTTTTTAAATTATTAACCGATAAAAAATAAAAAACCTCGTTCAAATGAACGAGGTTTTTTTAATTACTTTTCTCTAATATAAATATCGATTGGAACACCCGAAAAATCCCAGTTTTCTCGGATTTTATTTTCTAAAAATCGTTTGTATGCTTCTTGAACATATTGCGGTAAGTTGGCAAAAAACACAAACTGTGGTGTTGGTGTAGGCAACTGCATGCAGTATTTTATTTTTACGTATTTCCCTTTCAACGCTGGTGGCGGATAGGCCTCAATAAGTTTCAACATAAAGTCGTTGAATTTTGAAGTTTGAATGCGTTGTTTTCTGTTTTCAAAAACTTGAACGGTGGTTTCTAATGCTTTTAACAAACGCTGTTTGGTTAAGGCCGACACAAACAAAATAGGCACATCGGTAAAGGGTTTTAATTCTTCTTTTATTTTGTTTTCGTAGTCTCGAGTTGACATGGTATCTTTTTCGACCAAGTCCCATTTGTTAACCAAAATCACTATTCCTTTTCGGTTTTTTTCGGCTAGCCAAAAAATACTTTGATCTTGTCCTTCAAAACCACGAGTCGCATCAATTAATAAAATGATTACATCCGAATGTTCAATAGCTCGAACCGAACGCATCACCGAATAAAACTCTAAATCTTCTTTTACTTTCGCTTTTCTTCGAATTCCGGCAGTATCAACCAAATTGAATTCGAACCCGAAACGGTTGTATTTGGTATCAATGGCATCACGTGTGGTTCCGGCAATATCGGTCACTACAAATCTATCCTCACCAATAAGAGCATTTATGAAAGATGATTTTCCGGCATTGGGTCTTCCTACCACACAAAACCGTGGTAAAGCAGCTTCTTCTTCACTTACTTCTGGAAGTTCCGGTAACACTTTTACTAATTCATCTAACAATTCTCCCGTTCCACTTCCGCTAATGCTGGCAATGGTAAAATATTCGCCTAAACCTAAATTATAAAATTCGATAGCGTCTTTTTCGCGCATTGCGTTATCCACTTTATTTACGGCTAATAAGATTGGCTTGGTTACTTTTCGGAGTAATTTGGCAACCTCTGCATCCATTGGCGTAATGCCTTCTTCTACATCTACCACAAAAATAATAGCATCGGCTTCATCAATGGCTAATTCTACTTGACGTCGAATTTCACTTTCAAAAATATCATCCGAACCTTTGATGTAACCACCGGTATCAATTACAGAAAACTCTTTTCCATTCCACTCACTTTTTCCATAATTACGGTCACGGGTAACACCACTAACCGAGTCAACAATAGCTTCTCTTCTTTTAATCAATCGGTTAAAAAAAGTAGATTTCCCTACGTTTGGTCTTCCTACTATGGCTACAATATTGTTCATGCTATTTTTTAATTTAGTGCAAAGGTAGTATTAAAGACTACATTATCAATTTTTTTCTTAGCTTAGTATGTAATAATCAACACTACTTTTATAATGGAAACACATGATGACATCCGATTAAGACCCCGATTTTATAAAGATATTGATGAAAATATTGAAACTGTGAGACAGAAGTTTATAGACTACACCAAGCATGTTTCGCCAGGATTTTTAATGAAAATTAGAAACAACCATATTCAGTTTACCATTCAGGGGGAAAAACAACGATATTGGTCACCTCATCTATCTATTGAATTAGAAGAAAAAGAAGGAAACGAAAAATATGCTACCCATATCCGTGGATTGTTTGGACCCTCTCAAACCCTTTGGACGTTTTTTATTTTTTTACATTTTATAATTGCGGGAATTTTTATACTCTTTTCTGTCTTTTGCTTCTCTAATTATACGATACATCAATCCATAAAAACAGATCTAATTGTACTGACACTTATGCTTTTTTGTTGGGTGCTATTTTATTTTATAGGAAGACAAACCCGTTCTAATGGCTATAGACAAATGGATGAATTGGAGGATGAGTTTAATAAAATAGTTGGTATAGGGAAAAGAGAAAAGAGATAACGAAAAGGATATTTTTAAGTCAAACATGCTATTGGGTTATTAATAGACTACTCTATTATCTATTTTCTATTTTCTATTTTCATACTACTTTCTTCTACTTTTGATTATACCCAAAACGTCTTAACTGGTAGGCATTGCTTCTCCAATCTTTATTCACTTTCACGTACAATTCGATATGGATTTGTTTGCCAAAGAATTTCTCTAAATCTTCTCTTGATTGCATTCCCACCTTTTTTAAAGCCGCACCTTTATGACCAATGATGATTCCTTTTTGAGTGTCGCGCTCTACCATAATTACCGAACGAATTCTGATGATTTTTTCGTCTTCTAGGAATTCTTCGGTTTCAATTTCTACTGCGTATGGGATTTCTTTATCGTAGTTTAATAAGATTTTTTCACGAATAGTTTCGTTTACAAAGAAGCGTTCTGGCTTATCGGTTAAGGCATCTTTTGGATAATACGGTGGTGATACCGGAAGCAATGCCAATATTCGAGCAAAGACTTCTTTCACATTAAAATTCTCTAGAGCCGAAATCGGGTAAATTTCTGCGTTGGGCACTTTATTTTTCCACAAATCGATTTGCTCTTCTAGTTGTTCTTGGTTAGACTTGTCTATCTTATTCAACAATAACAGCACTGGAATTTTAGAATGTATGATTTTATTAAAAAAGTCTTCGTCTTTCAGTTCCTTCTCGCCTATCTCGACCATATAAATCAGTACATCGGCATCTTCAAACGCCGATTTTACAAAATCCATCATCGATTTTTGCATTTCGTAAGCTGGTTTGATAATTCCGGGAGTGTCGGAAAGAATTACCTGAAAATCTTCTCCATTTACAATTCCGAGGATACGGTGACGCGTAGTTTGTGCTTTGGAAGTGATTATAGACAATCGTTCTCCCACAAAAGCATTCATTAACGTTGATTTTCCTACGTTAGGATTTCCGATGATATTGACAAAGCCCGCTTTGTGTTCCATAGTATTGAGAATAAAAAAACCGAAAACTCAATAAGCGTTTTCGGTTTTTAATTTATTTAGTAGCGGGAACAGGACTCGAACCTGTGACCTTCGGGTTATGAGCCCGACGAGCTGCCTACTGCTCTATCCCGCGCTGTTCGAGTGCAAATATACAACGAAAAACGAATAAGTCAAGGAAAAAACAAGTTATTTTCAAACGACTGCTTATTTATACAAAGTAAAGAACTACTTTTGCACCGCCCGAGACCGCTAGGTCGAATTGTATAAAGTAAAATTTAAAAACCCTAAGCGGTTATAGTCCAGCATAATGAATACAAAAAAAATCATCGAATATAGAGCGTTACTTGGCGTAACCAAAACAGCTACACTAAAAGAGTTAAAAACGGTTTACAGAAACAGTATGAAAGATATCCATCCGGATACTATTCAGGATGAAGCCGAGCGTTTGGCTGCCGAAGAAAAAAGTACCGAAATTATTGCGGCGTATCATTTCTTGGTGAGTATTGCTCCAGAAACCTTAGAAAAAGACAAAGCCGAATACACTCGAATTACCTCAACCACTAATATTGCTGATTTTTATTATGAAAAAGGAGTTTTGTATATTACCTTTTTAGATGGCAGTGCGTTCGAATACTTTGGTGTTTTGCGCCCTATTTATATCAAAATGGTCAATGCAGAATCGCCAAGCCGATTTGCTAGACGACATATTTATAATGAGTATATTTATAGAAGTACCTCTAAATTAGTAGCGGCAGAATAAATTTTGCTACCGGTTTATTCCTTCGAGTGTCTGATTACTTTAAGTGACACGAATAACGATAAAAAAAAGGTCTTGATTTCTCAAGACCTTTTTAACCTAACAAAATTTAATTTTATAAACACAAAACACGAAGACTTATTCGTCAGCTGCAAAAGCTGAATTTTTATCGATACTTACTTTTAAAGTTGTGGCCACACCTTGCTCATTTACCATTGTCATATTAAGAGTATCTAGTTTAGATAAGTTTTTAGAAACTAATCCGTTAAACATATTATAGGAAATATTCATTTCTTTTAAGTTGCCTAATTTTTCCAAATCAAAAGGAACTTGTCCGTCCATTTTATTTTCGAACAAACTCAATGTCTCTAGAGAGGAAAGGTTTGAAACTTCTTTATCTAATTTACCCGTGATCTTATTACTGTTTAGTAATAACACTTTTAATGATTTTAATTGATAGTAGGAAGCCGGAATTTGACCTTCGATTTCATTATTAAATAAAGACAAAGTTTCTAAATTAGATAAGTTACCGACAGCAACGGGTAATTGACCCGTTAAACGATTCATATGCATTTCAATTGACTTCAATTGTGTAATGTTACCCAAAGTTTCTGGCAAAGCACCCGATACCTGATTGAAAGCGATGTTCAGTTTCGTCAAGTTTTTCAAGTTCCCAATAGAACTTGGTACAACTCCCGTAATATTATTTCTAAAAAGATTTAAAACTTGTAGTGAAGTCAAATCACCCAACTCATTTGGCAATACCCCAGTAAGATTATTATTTACCAATTTTAGTGATACCACTTTATCATTTTGAATTTCAACACCATACCAAGTAGATACTGGCGATTTTAAATCCCATTTGTTAATCCATTGTGAACCTTTAGTAGCTTTGTTTAATTTAATTAAAGCGTTTTTTTCGGCTGGAGCTATTTCTGCAAAACTAGAAGCAGATACTAAAAGTAGTGTTACGTAGGTAAATATTGTTTTCATATCATTTAGGGTTTGAGGTTTATGACGGTGTAAAACTAGATGTATACTCGTTTAAAAACAAAAAAAATCGATGAAATGCATAATTAGCTTATTTTTTTATGTATTAATCTTACAAATTTATGAGCAATAATGATTAGATTATAAAATTGACAAAATAAGAAACCATTTAAAAAGTAAATTTTTTACATTTGATATACTAACCAATAAATAATAAAACTATGGAAATTAACTGGATTGCTTATTACTTGCTGCATTGTCAACTTTAGTTGTTGGATTTGTATGGTATAACCCAAAAGTTTTTGGAACCATTTGGATGAAAGAGTCAGGAATGACCGAAGAAAAAATGAAAGGATCAAATATGATTATGATTTTTGGGCTTTCTATTATATATGCCTTTTTTATTTCGTTTGTTTTACAAATGTTGGTCATCCATCAATTTGGTGCTATCGGAATGGTTGGCGGAGATCCTTCTATAGCAAAACCTTCCTTTGCTGCTTTTATGGCAGATTACGGAACTGCTTTTAGATCATTCAAACACGGTGCATTACACGGATTTATGACCGGATTATTTTTGATTCTTCCCGTTACTGGAGTGGGTGCCTTGTATGAAAGAAGAAGTTTCAAATATGTATTAGTGAGTGGTGGTTACTGGGTTGTCTCAATGATGATAATGGGTGGCATTATCTGTATGATGCAGTAATTTAACATTTATTTATAATGCAATCGCTCTACATTTGTAGGGCGATTTTTTTAATCTATTGGAAACAACTACCTATCAAATTTACGCTACTATCGCACAACTTCCCAATTCATGGGATGACGTAGCTCGTGATAATGCTTTTTTACAAACGCCCTATTTAAAAGTTTTAGAAGAATCGGCTCCCACGAATATGCACTGTTTTTATATTGGTATTTTTGAAAAAGAAACACTTATTGGTGTATCCTTGGCACAATATCTTGATTTAAATAAATTAGAATCGTTTGGAGAACGAGATCAATGTGTAAAAACCTTTATTCGAAATTTTATATTTAAAAACTTTGCCTCTCATGCTTTGTTTTTGGGTAATAATATGATAACCGGACAAAACGGCTATACTTTTAATAAAACCATTGATTCTATAACCATTGCGGAAATAATGAGCCAATGTGCCGATGAAATCATTACGTACTTTAAAAGACAAAATATCAAAATACACATCGTTTCGTTTAAAGATTTTTATCCAGAATCAGCTTCAGAACTAAAAAAATCATCTTTCGCATCCTTGTATGAGTTCAATACACAGCCCAATATGATTTTTAATCTTAATGAAAACTGGAATTCTCTCGAAGATTATGTTGCGTCATTTACAAAAAAATATCGTGATCAATACAAACGGGCTCATAAAAAATTGGAAGGTATTGTTACCCGAGAATTGTCTTTAGACGAAATCATTTCTCAAGAGAACCGAATTAACGAATTGTATTTTCATGTTGCCAAGAATGCACCATTCAATACCTTTTTCTTAGCTAAAAATCACTTTTCTTCTTTCAAAAAACAATGTGGTCAAAAATTTATTTTAGCTGGTTATTATTTAGATAATGAATTAGTTGGGTTTCATACTTTATTACTTAATGGCGAAACATTAGAAACCTATTTTTTGGGTTATGATGTACAGATTCAAAAAGAGAAAATGCTGTATTTGAATATGCTCTATAATATGACGCAATATGGCATCGAGAAGCATTTTAAGAAAATAATCTTCGGAAGAACCGCCCTCGAAATCAAAAGCTCTATTGGTGCAAAACCCATAATTATGTCGGGTTTTATTTATCATACCAATAAGTGGATAAATAAAATACTGCCTAAACTATTTCCAAAATTAGAACCTACTTTAGTTTGGCAACAAAGGCATCCTTTTAAATAGTGTTCAGTGTTCAATATTTAGTGTTCAATATGGGTTTATTTCCCCATTTAAAATAGTAATTCAAAGACTTTTAAATCTTTTTACAAATTTGAGATATGCTTTTTCAATTAGAAGGTAATGTCCCTTTTTTACTTTGTAAAACATACCAACTATAAAACCCTAAAACCAATTCTCCGATGGTTCCAAATACAAAAATTGTAGATGGTATTCCGTCAAACAGCATTGAAATGAGTCGCCCAAAAGCCAAACCCAACATAAAAATCATATTCGAAAGTGTGGCAATTTTCCAAAAGGCGGGTTTTAAAATCCCGATAATCCAAAGAGTTGAAAAACCAAGATACAATCCCATGATGGCTTTGAAAATAGTGGCTTCATCTTTAGAATTAATCGTTACTTCAAAAAGTAAATTAGAATAAAAACCATAGATAAAAGCAACTGGAATGACAATGAGCACTGAAATTAGTAAGTGAAGATTTTTTCTATAAAATAGTTTATAAATCATTGTGTAAAAGTAGTGAAAATTGCTATTAAATATTAATTAGCCCTGACCTGTCTGCCGACAGGCAGGTTGTAACGGAAAGCAGGAAACAAGCTTCAGCCAACTGACGAAGTAATGCTATGCATTATCGATTTCTTCTTGAACTACTTCCCAATCTTCGAGCAGTTTATCCAACTCTTTCTTCTTTTTATTGTAGGCCATAAAGAAATTCGCGTCTTCGATATGTTTATCATAGTTAGATGCCAACGCTTTGTCATCCGCCTGAATATCGAGTTCCAATTGCTTGATTTGACTTTCTATTTTACTCAATCGGTTTTGAAGCGACTTGTTTTTCTTTTGCTCTTCGTAGGATAGATTTTTAGTCTCTTTAGTATTGGATGAAGCTACAACTACCTCTTTCTTTTCGATTTCACGCATGTTATTAGCATTACGTTGCTCTAAGAAGAAGTTGATATCGCCCAAATATTCTTTGATTTTTTGATCTTTAAATTCGTATACAATGTTAGACATTCCCTGAAGAAAATCCCTGTCGTGAGAAACCAACAACAAGGTTCCTTCATACTTTTTTAAGGCCGCTTTTAAGACGTTTTTTGATTTGATATCTAAGTGATTGGTTGGCTCATCCATCACCAAAACATTAATAGGTTGCAACAATAATTTGCACAAAGCTAAACGGTTGCGTTCACCACCCGAAAGCACTTTTACTTTCTTTTCTACATCGTCACCTCGAAACAAAAAGGAACCCAACATATCACGAACTCTGGCACGATTGCCATCAGTAGCGGCGTTGGTCATGGTTTCTAGAAGGGTAATTTCACCATCTAAATATTCTGCTTGGTTTTGGGCAAAATAACCCAACTGCACATTGTGTCCGAGTTTTATAGAACCTTGGTATTTAAACTCGTTTACGATGGCTTTCATAAAGGTAGATTTTCCTTGACCATTCTGACCTACGAAAGCGATTTTTGAACCTCGTTCTACCAAAAGTGAAATGTCTTTTAAAATGGTTTTATCGCCATACGCTTTGGTAACATTTTCGGCTTCGATCACTACTTTTCCAGGAGTTTGTGAAACTGGAAACGAAATGTTCATGACCGAATTGTCGTCTTCATCTACTTCGATGCGTTCTACTTTATCCAACTTTTTGATAAGCGATTGCGCCATAGATGCTTTGGATGCTTTGGCACGAAACTTTTCAATTAATTTCTCGGTTTCTTCTATCTTTTTGGCTTGATTTTTTTGGGTTGCCAATTGTTTCTCCCGAATTTCTTCTCGTAAAACTAAATATTGCGAGTATGGTTTGTTATAATCATACGCTTTTCCCAAAGAAATTTCAATCGTTCTGTTGGTTACATTATCTAAAAACATTTTATCATGGGATACGATGACTACAACACCGGGAAAGTTTCTAAGAAAACCTTCCAACCAAATGATACTTTCGATATCTAAGTGATTCGTTGGCTCATCTAATAACAAAATATCATTAGATTGAAGTAACAGTTTAGCCAACTCGATACGCATTCTCCATCCACCCGAAAAAGTGTCGGTTTGGTTATTGAAATCTTCCCGTTTAAATCCAAGACCCAATAATATTTTCTCCGTATCTCCAACATAATTATAACCGCCTAAAATTTCATAATGATGCTGCACATCATTCAATTGCTCGATTAAATCAGAATAACTTTGGCTTTCATAATCGGTTCGAGTTGCCAATTGATGGTTGATTTCGTCAATTTTTACTTCCGCTTTTTTGATGTCGACAAAAGCTTCATAAGCTTCATCCAAAACGGTTCTTCCTTGTTCAAAATCGATATCTTGACGCAGAAAGCCCATTGTTACTTCTTTTTCGGTAGCGATTTGACCAGAATCGGGTTTGAAATCGCCAGCTAAAATTTTAAGCATGGTAGATTTTCCTGCACCGTTTTTCCCAACCAGTCCTACTCTATCTCCAGAGCCCAATCGAAAAGTTACCTCTTCAAAAAGATACGTGCCACCAAACGAAACTGATAAATTGTGAATATTTAACATAAAAAGAATTGCAAATTACTATGGGTAATCTTTCATTAGATATACCTTTGTAGAAATTTTTTGCAAATGTTAAAAAAAGGATCCAAACTAAATAGTATTTTAACAGGAACTTGTCCACGATGTCAAGAAGAAAGTATGTATGAAGATAAAAACCCATATAATATCAAAAAAATCTACAAAATGAATGATCATTGTAGTCACTGTGGGTTACATTATCAAATCGAACCTTCTTTTTTTTATGGTGCCATGTACGTAAGTTATGGATTGACTGTAGGTATAGGAGTAGCCGTTTTTATTATTTCTAAGTTCTTCATTGGATTAGAGTTGAATCAATCAATCATTGCCATATTTCTGACATTGGTATTTTCGATGCCTGTAACTGCAAGATTATCGAGAAATATCTACATTAATATGTTTGTGAGTTTTAATAAAGATTCCGCCAAAAAATAGTTCCTTTATCTTAATTATACTGAGCAAATTTTGAACTTAAAATTGAAATTTAAAAAAAACGTTTACTTTTGCCGACATAAACAATTGGGTTATGGCAAAGAATTTAGTTATCGTTGAGTCACCTGCAAAGGCAAAAACCATTGAAAAGTTTTTAGGAGCCGATTATCAAGTAGAATCGAGCTATGGGCATATAGCAGACTTGCCATCAAAAGAAATTGGAGTAGATGTTTCCAATGGTTTCAAACCAAAATACGAAGTCTCATCAGATAAAAAAGCTTTGGTTACCAAACTAAAAGGATTAGCTAAAAACGCCGAAATGGTTTGGTTAGCTTCCGATGAAGATCGAGAAGGAGAAGCTATTTCTTGGCACTTAGCCGAAGAATTAAAATTAGAAAAAGGTAAAACTAAGCGTATTGTTTTCCATGAAATTACTAAAAATGCTATTCTCAAAGCCATAGATAATCCAAGAGAAATTGATTATAATTTAGTAAATGCACAACAAGCAAGAAGAGTATTAGATCGATTAGTTGGATACGAACTTTCTCCTGTATTATGGAAAAAAGTTAAAGGCGGATTATCTGCAGGTCGAGTTCAATCAGTATCTGTTAGATTAATTGTGGAGCGCGAAAGAGAAATACAAGAGTTTAAAGCGGTTGCATCGTATTCTGTTACAGCTGAATTCACGAATGAAGCCGGAAAAATTGTGAAAGCCAAATTGCCAAAAAACTTCGCAACCCAAAAAGAAGCAGAAGATTTTTTAAATAAAAACATTGGTTCTGTTTATAAAGTAGCCGACTTAGAAACCAAGCCAACCAAAAAATCGCCTGCTGCACCCTTTACTACTTCTACACTGCAACAAGAAGCTGCGCGTAAATTGTATTTGCCCGTTGGAATTACGATGCAAATTGCACAACGTTTATACGAGGCGGGATTGATAACATATATGAGAACGGATAGTTTGAACCTTTCTAAAGAAGCTATGGATGCTGCTCAAGCAGAAATTACTAAATCATATGGAAAAGAATTTTCAAAACCTAGAATATTCAATACAAAAAGTAAAGGAGCACAAGAAGCTCACGAAGCTATTCGTCCTACGGATATGTCACGCCACACCGTTAATGTTGAAAGAGACCAAGCGCGTTTATATGATTTAATTTGGAAAAGAACGTTGGCATCTCAAATGAGTGATGCCGAATTAGAAAGAACTAATGTAAAAATTGAAGCCAATAATCACGCTGAAGTATTCCAAGCTTCGGGCGAAGTAATCAAGTTTGAAGGATTTTTAAAAGTATACTTAGAAGGTAATGACGAAGATGATGAGGAACAAGAAGGAATGCTACCAGCATTAAAGGTGACTGAAAAATTACAAAACAACTTCATTACAGCTACTGAACGTTATACCAGACCTGCTTCAAGATATACCGAAGCTTCTTTGGTAAAAAAATTAGAAGAACTTGGGATTGGTCGTCCTTCGACCTATGCTCCTACTATTTCTACCATAATTGCAAGAACGTATGTTGAAAAAGGAAATTTAGAAGGAGTAGAAAGAAAGTACAACCAACTTACTTTAAAAAACAATAAAGTTGAGCAACAAATTCTAAAAGAAAATACCGGATCCGATAAAGGAAAATTGGTGCCAACCGATATTGGAACTATCGTAAACGACTTTTTAGTAAAGAACTTTTCGGCTATTTTAGATTATAATTTTACAGCCAAAGTAGAACAAGACTTTGATGAAATTGCCGAAGGCAATATTGATTGGTCAAAAATGATGCAGGAGTTCTACGACAAATTTCACCCCAATGTAATTCAAGTTCAGGATACTGCTGAAAGAGAAAGCGGTGAAAGAATTTTAGGTAAAGATCCAAAAACCGGAAAACAAGTTTTGGTCCGTTTAGGAAAATTTGGTCCAGTAGCACAAATTGGAGAAGCAGATGACGAGGACAAGCAATTTGCAAGCTTGCGTCAAGAGCAAAACATAAGCAGTATAACTCTAGAAGAAGCATTGAATTTGTTTTTACTACCAAAAGCGTTAGGAACGTATAAAGGTGACGAAGTAGAAGTTAGTAATGGTCGTTTTGGTCCTTATGTTCGATTTGGAAAACAATTCATATCGTTACCAAAAGGAGAAGATCCAATTGATGTAACAATGGAAAGAGCTCAAGAATTAATTAATGAAAAAGCGCAAGCAGATGCTCCGATTGCAACTTATAAAAATGAGCCCGTTCAAAAAGGAGTTGGTCGTTTTGGTCCATTCTTAAAATGGAATGGCATTTTCATTAATGTTAGTAAAAAATACAATTTTGATAATTTATCCCAAGCCGAAATTACAGAACTTATTGAGGAAAAATTACAAAAGAACATCGACAAGGTAGTTCATGACTGGAAAGAAGAGGGAATTTTAGTTGAAAAAGCCCGATGGGGAAAATCAGTAATTACAAAAGGTAAAATCAAAATCGAATTGAATAAAGATATTGATGCTTCACAATTGACACTGGAACAAGTAAAAGAAATGATTGCTGCTAAAACTCCAGAAAAAAAATCTGTAGCTAAAAAAACAACTACAAAGAAAACTCCTGCAAAAAAGAAATAAACTATGGAATTTGATTTTCTATCACCAGTAGGTCATGAAATAATTCAATTCGTTAACGGATTATCAACACAACATTTAGGAAGCAAAGTAGCTTTTCATACAGATAATGATTTTCCAGATATTGAAAAAATAAAAATTGCCATTATTGGAGTGCTAGAAAATCGGAGTGCTGAAAATTTTTTAGATAAAGAAATCAATCTAGTTTCACTTAGAAAAGAACTTTATGGTTTGTTTCCTGGTAATTGGCAAAGCTCTATTGCCGATTTAGGAGATATAATTGCTGGTAACTCAGTAGACGACACCTATTTTGCTGTACAAAAAGTAGCTTCCAAACTTATAAAAAAAGGAATTATACCTATCATTATAGGAGGTTCACAAGATTTGACATATCCTCTTTATAGAGCTTATGATAATCAAGAACAAATGGTAAACTTAGTATCGATAGATAGTAAGTTTGATATTGGCAAACAAGAAGAAGGCATTTCAACAAAATCATACTTATCAAAAATTATTTTGGATGAACCTAATAACCTTTTTAATTTCAGCAATATCGGCTATCAAACCTACTATAACTCTCAAGAAGAAATTGATTTAATTGAAAAATTATATTTTGACGCTTACCGATTGGGAGAAATTTCTAACAATATAGAATTAGCGGAACCAACATTTCGAGATGCAGATATCGTTAGCATCGATTTAAATGCGGTAATGTCTTCATATTCAGGAAATTTTATTAAATTTACGCCTAATGGTTTTGACGGTAAAGAAATATGTAGTTTGTCAAGATATTCTGGCATAAGTGATAAGGTTAGTTCCTTTGGGATTTTTAACCATAACGACACCTCAGAAGAGTCTGTTTTAATAGCTCAAATAATTTGGTATTTTATAGAAGGAGTTAATTATCGCTCTAATGAATATCCATTTGGAACAAAAGAAAATTATTTAAAGTATATTGTACCTTTGGAAACCGAAGAATTAATCTTCTATAAAAGTAATAAAACCGGAAGATGGTGGATCGAAATAAACTATTTTGTTGGCAAGCACAATAAACTTAAAAAAAATACGTTATTACCTTGTTCACAGGAAGAATATTTAGCTGCGTGTAATAATGAAATACCTGAAAGATGGTGGAAAGCGCAACGGAAAAATAATATTTAACAATAAGTGTTTTTATGTTATTCATCGTAATAAACTTACAAATAAACGTATATTAGGCATTTTATCGTTAAAAAATGTATTTTATCGATAAAATATTTTTTTTATTTAAACTTAAATTCTATTTTTGAAATGTGAATTTATGTAATGAAAGATTTTAGAAAATAAATTTAATAGTAATTAATTGCTTTTTTAAAAAATAATAAATAGGTTTACGCCCTTAAAAATTTGTTCAAATTAACCCCAAAATAAACATATGAAGAAGTTCATAACATTTGCGTCATTTTTAGCTTTATTAACCAGTTGTGGTGGATCTAGCGATAAAGGTGAATTGGTAGGAGTTAAAGGTAAAAAATGGCACCCTGAAAAGCCATTTGGTATGACTTTAATACCTGGCGGTGCATTCATTATGGGTAAATCTGACGATGACCCAGCAAATATGCAAGACTCACCAACAAAAACGGTAACCGTTAGATCATTCTATATGGATGAAACGGAAATAACCAATAGTGAGTACCGTCAATTTGTAGAATGGGTAAAAGACTCAACAATTAGAGTTCGTTTAGCAATACTTGCTGACGAGGTAGGGCAAACTTCTACTGGAAAAGGTGGAAAAGGCGGCGGAAAAGGCGGAAGCATTGGAGAGTTTGCTTTCAACGATACAGATCCTGCAAAAATGACACCATACGACAAATACATGTATGAAAATTATTATAGCGTTGGTACCGATGATGATCCTTATGCTGGCCGAAGATTGAATAAGAAAATAAAACTTATTAAAGACACAAAAAAATATCCAGATGAATACTATACTGAAGTTATGGATACTATGTATTTACCAATTGCAGAATCTTTCAATGGTTTAAGAACAATTGACGTTAAAAAATTAAAATTTAGATATTCTTGGATGGATATACAAGCTGCAGCTAAAGCTAAAGTTGGAAAAAGAAGTTCTTTCATCAGAACGGAACAACAAGCGGTTTACCCTGATACAACTGTATGGATTAAAGATTTTGCTTATTCTTATAATGAGCCAATGCATAATGATTATTTCTGGCACCAAGCCTATGCACAATATCCTGTAGTTGGGGTTAGCTGGAAACAAGCCAAAGCATTTTGTGCTTGGAGAACATTAAACAAAAATTCTTACATCAAATCTAAGAAAAAAGGGCGTGATTTAATCAACTCATTCCGACTTCCTATTGAATCCGAATGGGAGTATGCTGCAAGAGGTGGATTAGAATCAGGAACGTTTCCTTGGGGTGGTCCATATGCTAAAAATGACAGAGGTTGTTTCTTAGCGAATTTCAAACCTAACAGAGGAGATTATGCTGCGGATCAAGCTTTATATACTGTTGAGGCTAAATCATACGAACCAAATGGATTTAATTTATACAATATGGCTGGTAACGTAGCAGAATGGACGGACTCTTCTTATGACGCTGCAGCTTATGAATATGTTTCATCCATAAATCCAAACGTTTCCGATCTTAAGAATATGAGAAAAGCAGTTCGTGGAGGATCATGGAAAGACGTGGCTTACTTCTTACAAGTAGGCACTAGAGATTTTGAATACGCAGATTCAGCAAGAAGTTACATAGGTTTCCGTACCGTTCAAGATTATATGGGAACAAAAGTAACTAAGAACGCTGCACCTAAAAAATAAATTAAACTAACTTAAATACATTAACTAAACTAACTAAAATTTTATTATTATGGCATTATTAAGCAAAAAAACTATGAATTTCGCTTACGGTATGGGAGCGGCTGTTGTAATCGTTGGAGCATTATTTAAAATTCAGCACTGGACTGGGGCAAGTTTAATGCTTATCATAGGTCTATCTGTAGAAGCGTTGATCTTTGGTTTATCTGCTTTTGATCCGGTAGATAATGAATTAGATTGGTCATTGGTTTATCCAGAATTAGCTGGAGGCGAAGCTAAAGCAAAAGACAAAAAAGAAGATCCAAAAGACGCACAAGGTTTATTATCTCAAAAATTAGATTCTATGTTAAAAGAAGCTAAAATTGATGGTGAATTAATGGCAAGCTTAGGAAATAGCATAAAAAACTTTGAAGGTGCTGCAAAATCAATTTCTCCAACTGTTGATGCAATGGCAGGTCAAAAGAAATATGCTGAAGAAATGGGTAAAGCTGCAGCTCAAATGGAAGCTTTAAATGGTTTATACCAAGCGCAACTTCAAAGTGCAGAGAGAAATGCACAAATTAATAATGAAGTTGCAGAAAATAATTTAAAATTAAAAGATCAAATGCAAAGCTTAACTTCTAACCTTTCTACATTGAATAATGTTTATGGTGGAATGCTTTCTGCAATGAGTAACAAAGGATAATTAGTTTTATAACTATCTATTTTAACAAAATAATAATTTAAACTAATTAGAAAAAATGGCAGGAGGAAAATTAACCCCTAGACAGAAGATGATTAACCTGATGTACCTGGTTTTCATCGCAATGTTGGCATTAAACATGTCAAAAGAAGTATTAACCGCTTTTGGTTTGATGAACGAAAAATTTGAAGGCGTAAATAAATTTTCAGAAGAATACAATAAAAGTTTATTAGGAACTTTAGAGCAAAAAGCGGAAGATGACCCAACTCGTTTTAAAGGACCTTTAGACAAAGCTAACCAAGTTCAACAAATCTCGAAAGAACTTTACACGTATTTAGGAACTTTGAAAGCAGATGTTTCTAAAGAATTTGAAAGAGATGAGAAAACTGGAAAATTACCTTATGAAGCTATGGACAAAGGTGGATTCATAGATGAAAATTGGTTTGAAGGTGATAAATATTCTAAAAAAGGAGACGAAATTATCGCTAAAATTGAAAAATATAAAAAAGATGTTATTGCGGTATTTGGTAATGATGTTAAATATCAGCCAATCATTAATAATGTTAAAAGTAAATTTAATTTAGATAACATTAAAGACAATGAAGGTGTTTCTAAAAGATATTTAAATTATCATTTTGAAGGTTTCCCTGCTGTTGCATCAATTGCAAAATTAACGAGTATGCAAAATGATGTTGAGCAAACTGAGCAAGATATTTATAATGCATTAATCGGTAATACAATTGCTCAAGCAGCTTCTTTGAAAAACTTCCAAGCAATGGTTGTTTTAGAAAAAAATGTGTTCTTTGAAGGTGAAACGGTTAAAGGAAAAGTAGTATTAGGTAAATACGACGCTAATACAGTACCGACAAGTTTCTCTGGACCAGGTAAAATCGAAAACGGACAAGCTATTATCTCAATGACCGCTGGTGGAGTTGGAGAAAAAACTATTAATGGTACTTTCTCTTTTATGGAAGACGGAAAACCAGTGCCTTTGAAATTTGAAGGTAAATACGTTGTGGTTCCTCGTCCTAATTCTGCAAATATTTCTGCCGATAAAATGAACGTAGTATACAGAGGTTTACCAAACCCAATGACTATTTCGTTTGCTGGTATTCCAGAAAGTGATGTTACTGCTTCTGCAACAGGATTAACTTCTGCAGGTAAAGGTAAATATAACTTAAATCCAGGTTCTGGTACGGAAGTAGTTGTAACAGCTACAGGAAAAATGGCAGATGGCAAATCAGTATCTGATAAGAAGGTATTTAGAATTAAAAATATTCCAGCACCAGCAGGTGCAATAGGCGGAGTTACTGGAGTACAAAAAGGAGCTAAATCTCGTTTAGAGGTTTCACAAATTTCAGCTGTTTTACAGGACTTCCTATATGACTTGAATTTCCAAGTAACACGCTTTAGCTTTAAAGTTCCAGGACAAGCAGCTATTATTGTTAGTGGTGACAGAGTAAATTCACAATGCAAAGCAGCATTAGCGAGAGCAACCAAGGGTGATCAAATTTCAATTTTTGATATTAAAACTAAAATTGTTGGAACTTCAGCAAATATAGTACCTAAAGATGCAGCACCTGTTATTTATGAAATACAATAAATAATTTAAGTTGAAAAGAAACCTACTTAAATAACTTATATTATATAATTATGAAAATTAAAAATCTTTTGTCAGTAGTTTTTGCAGTTGCAATAAGCGCTTGCACTTTTGCTCAGTCAAACTTGTTGAATTCCAAAACTCCAGATGAGATTGGAAAGAAAACCCCAGCCCAGTTGATTTCTGATAATGATAAGCCATTAGCTTATGGTTATGTTCACGACAGAGATGTTTTAATGGGTAAAACTATATGGGAATTTATCGATATTGATGAGAGAATTAATTTTCCATTATATTACCCTATTGATACTGCTTTTGTTGGCAAAGAAAGAAGAGCTTTATTTGATGTTCTGGTTAAGAATATTAAAAATGGTAAAATAACAGAAGTGTATGGTGATGATTATTTCAATACCAAAAAAACTTTTAAAGATATGGCTTCTTCTTTTACCTATATCGACACAACTGATACCGGAAAAGACGAAATCAATAATTATTATGATGAGTATAAATCTGGTAAAAAAGTTTTAGATCCACAATACATTAATAAAAAAGAGTTGGACGCAAGTTATATTTCTGGTTACAAAATAAAAGGTTATTGGTATTTTGACAAACGTCAAGGTGAGTTAAAATACAGACTAATTGCTTTATGTCCAGTTACACCAGAAGCTAGAGATGCAGGAAACGATAACGCAGATGTAATCGATTTATTTTGGGTTTATTTCCCAGCAGTTAGAGATATATTGCATGAATCAAAAGCTTTTAATGATAAGAACTCTGCTATGCCAATAACGTTTGACCACTTATTAAACTCCCGAAGGTTTAACGGTGAGATATATAAAGAAGAAAACGTATATGGTGATAGAGAAATTCAGCAATACATGAAAGACAACTCTCAGAATCAACTTTTAGAGTCTGAAAGAGTCAAAGAGAAGATTCGTAGTTTTGAGTCTGATATGTGGAATTACTAAAAGATATTTCATTATACAATATAAAACTCTCATCTTTATGGTGAGAGTTTTTTAATTTATAAATATGCTAGATTATATAATTGTTGGATCAGGATTAGCCGGAATAGCCTTTGCAGAAACACTTATGCAAAATGACAAATCTTTCATGCTATTTGATAATCATTCTCAAAATTCTACTAAAATTGCTGGTGGCTTATACAATCCTGTAATTTTAAAAAGATTTAGTGAAGTATGGAATGCAAAATTTCAATTAGATATCGCTGATAGTTTTTATGGAGTAATCGAACAAAAACTTCAAACAAAACTCGATTTTAAAATCCCAATCTTAAGAAAATTCTACTCGGCAGAAGAACAAAACAATTGGTTTACTGCTTCTGATAAACCTTTACTTGCCCCTTTTCTCTCTACAAAAATTATCCATACAAAATATAACGGAATTAATGCTCCATTTGGATATGGAGAAGTTTTACAATCAGGATATGTTGATACTAAAAAATTACTACACTACTATCATCTGTATTTGAAAAAGAATAATAGGTTATATGAAAATACTTTCGACTATCATAAGATACAATTTCATGACAACCATATACAATATGAAAATCTTAAAGCAAATCATATTTTGTTTGCAGAAGGATTTGGATTGCATTCTAATCCGTTTTTTAATTATTTACCACTCGACGGTACTAAAGGAGAATTATTTATCATTAAAGCTCCAAATTTAGATTTAAACGTAATTGTAAATACCAGCATATTTATAATTCCGTTAGGGAATAATCTATTTAAAATTGGTGCGACTTACCATTGGGATGATAAAACCAATCAACCAACCGAAAACGGAAAAAATGAATTGATAGGAAAGTTAAATGAGATTATAACATGTGATTATGAAATCATAGAACATTCTGCTGGTGTTAGACCTACGGTAAAAGACAGAAGGCCTTTACTCGGAACTCATCCAAAGCATAAAAATATTCATCTATTAAATGGGCTTGGTACTCGTGGGGTGATGCTAGCTCCTTCCATGGCAATTGATTTATATCATTTTATAGAAAACAAAAAGCCTTTAGATAAAACAATAGACATCAAGCGATTTGAAGCAAAAAAGTAATGTTTTATAAATAAAATAAACTTGTAATATAATTTAAGTGGTTCATCCCGTTAAATCTTATGTTAACCTACTCTGCCATCTTGTCATATTTTATAATTTAGTATTATCTTTGTTGACCGATTAGACGAAGATAATTTTATGGATAAGGAAATTGACGAACAAAAACAAGGAAATAGTCTTGTTTTAGAACATAAATTAGAAAACACTAAAAAACTTTTTATTGAAAGTTACGGTTGTGCTATGAATTTTTCAGATAGCGAAATCGTGGCGTCCATAATGACCAATGAAGGTTATAACACTACTTCAATATTAGAAGAAGCAGACTTGGTATTGGTTAATACCTGTTCTATTAGAGATAAAGCAGAACAAACTGTTAGAAAACGTCTAGAAAAATACAATGCTGTTAAACGAGAGGTAAATCCAAATATGAAGGTGGGCGTTTTGGGTTGTATGGCAGAACGTCTGAAAGAAAAATTCCTTGACGAAGAAAAAATCGTCGATATGGTAGTAGGTCCAGATGCTTACAAGGATTTGCCAAATTTATTGAAAGAAGTTGAAGACGGTAGAGATGCCATCAATGTAATTTTATCTAAAGAAGAAACGTATGGCGACATTGCTCCAGTTCGTTTAATGAGTAATGGTGTAACTGCTTTGGTGTCTATTACCCGTGGTTGTGATAATATGTGTACTTTTTGTGTAGTTCCGTTTACCCGTGGTAGAGAACGTAGTCGAGAACCACAAAGTATCATTGGTGAAATTCAGGATTTATGGAATCATGGCTATAAAGAAGTAACTCTTTTAGGGCAAAATGTAGATAGCTATTTATGGTATGGTGGTGGATTAAAAAAAGATTTTGATAAGGCAAGCGATATGCAAAAAGCTACAGCAGTTGCCTTTGAACAATTACTAGAAATGGTTGCGATTCAATTCCCTAAAATGCGAATACGCTTTTCGACATCCAATCCTCAAGATATGCATGAAGAAGTATTGCATGTCATTGCTAAATATCCAAACATTTGCAAACATATTCATCTTCCTGTTCAAAGCGGTAGTGACAGAATTCTAAAGGAAATGAATCGTTTGCATTCTAGAGCAGAATATATGACCCTTATCGATAAAATAAAGAAAATACTACCGGAAAGTTCCATAACACAGGATATGATTGCTGGTTTTCCAACAGAAAAAGAAGAAGACCACAAAGATACCTTAGCTCTAATGGACTATGTAAAATATGGTTTTGGCTATATGTATGCCTATTCTGAAAGACCAGGAACATTAGCAGGAAGAAAAATGGAAGATGATGTACCCGAAGAAACAAAACAACGCAGACTTCAAGAAATAGTAGACATACAACGAATTCATAGTGGTTTCAGAACAAAAGAATTTGTAGGTAAAACTGTAGAAGTCTTAATAGAAAAAGTTTCTAAAAAATCGGATAAGGATTTATCAGGACGAAATTCACAAAGCTTTATGGTGGTTTTCCCAAGAGAAAATTATAAAATAGGCGATTTTGTGAATGTTAAAATAACTAACTGCACCAGCGGTACTTTGATAGGTGAAGCGATTGGATATGGTGATATGCAAATAAACTAATTATGGAAACCGTACAAAGTATAAAACAACGTTTCGAGATTATTGGAAACGACCCAAAACTAAATCGTGCAATTGAAAAAGCGATTCAGGTTGCTCCTACTGACATTTCTGTACTTGTAGTTGGTGAAAGTGGTGTTGGAAAGGAAAGTATTCCGAGAATCATCCATTCGCTTTCACATAGAAAACACGGGAAATATATTGCCGTAAACTGCGGCGCCATTCCAGAAGGAACAATTGACAGTGAACTTTTCGGACATGAAAAAGGTTCTTTTACCGGAGCCAATGCAGAACGTCAAGGGTATTTTGAAGTAGCCGATGGTGGAACCATTTTCCTAGATGAAGTCGGCGAATTACCATTAACAACTCAAGTTCGTCTACTTCGTGTTTTAGAAAATGGTGAGTTTTTGAAAGTGGGTTCTTCGCAAGTTCAAAAAACAAATGTGCGAATTGTGGCTGCCACTAATGTAAATATGTTTGATGCCATTGAAAAAGGCAAATTTCGAGAAGATTTATTCTACAGATTGAGTACAGTCGATATCCCTTTGCCTCCATTACGTGACCGTAAAGAAGATATTCATTTGCTTTTCAGAAAATTCGCCTCCGATTTTGCGCATAAATACAAAATGCCACCCGTAAAATTAAGTGATGAAGCCGTTCAGTTTATTCAGAAATACCGTTGGAGCGGAAATATTCGACAACTACGAAATTTTGCGGAACAAATATCTGTTTTAGAAACCAATCGAGATATATCTCTTGCAACAGTGCAATCCTATCTTCCTATGGAAGGAACAAGTTTGCCCTCTGTTATTGGCGGAAAAAAATCTGAAAATGATTTTTCTACCGAAAGAGATATTTTATACAAAGTCCTTTTTGACATGAAGAGTGATTTGCACGATTTGAAAAAATTGACTTTAGAATTAATGCAAAACGGAAGCTCTAAAGTACAAGAAATGAATAAAAATTTAATTCAAAAGGTTTTTGGACAAAAAGATGATACCAATTCAAGCTTTGAAGATGACCTAAGACTGACTACTATTTCGCAACAAAATGAAATAGAACAAGAGGAGTTTGATGATGATGATGAGACAAATTATCTAATGGCTGAAACTGTTGAAGAAGAAGAAACTTTAAAGTTAGAACAACGTGAAATTGAACTTATCAAAAAATCATTAGAACGTCATAAAGGCAAAAGAAAAGCTGCTGCAGATGAATTAGGCATCTCAGAACGAACACTCTATCGAAAAATCAAGCAGTATGACCTATAAATTTTTTCATTGTATTCCAACTTGTTACGTTTATACTTCAGCTTAATAACCATGAAAACTATTTTTTCTCTATTGATGATGGCACTTTCATTATTTTCATGTAGTAGTGAAGACAATAGCGCTATTTTAAACTCAAATTTATTGCAAAGAGTTGACTTTTACCCAAACAGTCCCAATGAAAAAAGATGGCTTTTTAATTCGGATGGTTTATTGTATCAAATAACTAAAGCAGACGGAACAATTGTGCAAGACTTTACTTATAACAGTAATAACCTCTTGATTTCCTCTACAGAATATAATAATAGTGGAAATATAACGCATGCTTTTACCTATAACAACAATGGTTTTGTAACTTCTGTAGATGGTGAAACCGTCAATTATGACGCTGGAATAAATGCTTTTTATACTGGTGTTTTAAATGATTATTACAGATTATCCAAAATTAATAGTGACAAACTATTAGTTGAAGGTAAAACCGTATTTATAGATATTGACGAAACAGGAACAAATCAAGTTTTATTGGATGAGATGAGTGTTTCGTATTCAGATAACAATATATTATCCTATTTTCCAGGTGAAAGCTGTGTTTATTATACGTACGATAGCAACAGTAATCCTCTTAGAAATGCAACACTATCTATTTGCAGAGCGTATAGTTTTATAGTCAATTCCCGTTGGATTGACGGGCAGTTTAATTCAATTAACAATCCCATTTCACAAAATTATTGTTCAGAAGACCCTGAAAGTGAAGTTTATCACTATAATTATAATGTAAGTAATCTTCCTATTGAGCAAACTCATGATTACTATTATTTAGGAACTTTAGAGAATACAATTGTTTCTGCTAAATACTATTACCAAGGCGATGTACTTCCTTAATTCAAAATAAACAATTACTTTAGCAGTCTTTAATTATTCGCATGAAGTTTCTAAAACTAATTTCCTCTTTAATACTAGCTATTACTATTAACGGTTGTAGCGTATATAATTTTACAGGCACTGGTAAAATTGACGCTAAGACTTTTCAGGTCAATTATTTTCAAAACACTGCCGCTATAGTAGAACCCGGAATTGAAAGAACTTTTACTAATAGACTTCAAGAAATTATTCAAAATCAAACCAATTTGAATTTAACCAATTCAAATGGTGATTTATTATATGAAGGTGAAATTGTGGAATACAGAATTGCTCCTATGCAAGCTAATGCCTCGCAAACAGCTTCTGAAAGCAGACTAACCATAGCCGTAATGGTTCGATTTACTAATAAAAACAAGGAAGAAGATAATTTCGAAAAACGATTTTCTTTTTTTAGAGATTATCAAGGTAGTGAATTACCAGTTGGATCAACACTTAACGGATATATTGAGGAAATTTTTGAGCGTATAACACAAGATGTGTTTAATGAATCTTTAGCCAAATGGTAATGTATTTTTGAAATGAATGTAACTGATTATACTTTTTTACTCAATAAACCAGACGCTATTTCTAATAGATATGCTGAGACATTAGATGCTGTTTTAGAAACATTCCCCTATTTTCAAAGTGCACGAGTATTAAAACTAAAGCATTTGTACAATCAAGACAGTTATACTTATAATAATGCTCTGAAAGTTTCTGCTGCTTATACTACTGATAGAAGCATTTTATTTGATTTTATCACTTCTGATTCCTTTGTAGCAGTTCAAAAAGGATTATATGAAAAAAAGCTAGAAGAATTAATGAACATGAATGTGGTTGGCAGTGAACATCTTATAGTTGAAAATAAACAAACTACGGTTAACGCACTAGAGCAATCAATCTTAACTTCAATAAAAGAAGCAACTACATCTGAGGAGCAAAAAGCAGAAGAAAAATTAGCTCTAGGAAAACCTTTAGAATTCTCTAAAAATGAAAAACATTCATTCCAAGAATGGCTTCAATTATCGCGATTACAACCCATAATTAGAGAAGGCTCGAGCGATAGCGAACAGGCGCAGCAAATCAAAACTTCAATTGATTCAGAGAAGCAAAAAAAGTTAGATTTAATTGATAAATTCATCGAAAACAATCCAAAAATAACTCCAATTGCTAAAGATGCAACTGTTTCAGTAGTTGAAACATTTACTGAAGACACCTCCCATTTAATGACCGAAACACTAGCAAGAGTTTATTTGGAACAAAAAAAATATTCAAAAGCAATTCAAGCATATGAAATATTAATTTTGAAATATCCAGAAAAAAGTAGTTTCTTTGCAGACCGAATTTCGGATATTAAAGTAGTACAACAAAATAACAATTTATAACAATGACTAATTTTACAATTTTTTTAGTACTGATAACAATAGTTTGTTTTCTATTGATTATAGTAATTATGGTACAAAACCCAAAAGGTGGTGGTTTATCCTCTTCATTAGGTGGTTCAACTCAAATGGGTGGTGTTCAAAAAACGACTGACTTTTTAGATAAAAGTACATGGACTTTAGCAACTATATTAATTCTTTTGATTTTATTATCAAGCTTAAGTTTCCCAGGAATGATGGGTGGATCTGATTCTAAAATCATTAATGAAAAAGAAGCATTAACTCCAGCAAAACCAACTACTACTACTCCAGCAAAACCAATGGACACTCCAAAAAAGTAATATATTAAAATATAAAAATAGATAATGCCAGCTCTGACATGCTGGCATTTTTTTTAGGAAAAAATGTCAGTCTCATAGCCTTGGCATAATTTCTGAACCGAGGCAAAAGCCGAACAGAGCGAAGCTAAAAATATCCAAAAAACTAATAAAATAAACGTAAATAATTATGGCACTAAACATTAAACCTCTTTCAGACAGAGTTATTATTGAGCCTGCAGCTGCAGAAACTCAAACTGCTTCTGGTATCATTATTCCTGATACAGCAAAAGAAAAACCTCAAAAAGGAATTGTTGTTGCAGCAGGTAACGGAAAAAAAGACGAACCTTTAACTGTAAAAGTTGGTGACACTGTACTTTACGGGAAGTATGCTGGAACTGATTTAAAATTCGACGGAAAAGATTATTTAATAATGCGAGAGGATGATATTCTTGCAATCATCTAAAATTTGTTTCAAGTTTCGGGTTTCAAGTTCGAAACCAATAAGAAACTTTAAATTTTAAACCAAAAATAACTTTAAACAAAAATTAAAAATGGCAAAAGATATTAAATTCGATATAGAAGCACGTGACGGATTAAAACGTGGAGTTGATGCACTAGCAAATGCAGTAAAAGTAACCCTAGGTCCAAAAGGGCGTAATGTAATTATTGGAAAATCATTTGGTGGCCCAAACGTTACCAAAGACGGTGTAACTGTTGCTAAAGAAATTGAATTAAAAGACCCATTAGAAAATATGGGCGCTCAAATGGTAAAAGAAGTGGCATCTAAAACGAATGATTTAGCGGGAGACGGAACCACAACTGCAACTGTGTTAGCACAAGCTATCGTAAAAGAAGGCTTGAAAAACGTTGCTGCTGGTGCCAATCCAATGGATCTAAAACGTGGTATTGACAAAGCTGTTGAAGCTATTGTTGCCGACCTAGCAAAACAAGCGCAAGTTGTTGGAAGCGATTCTGAAAAAATAAAGCAAATTGCCTCTATATCGGCGAATAACGACGAAGTTATTGGCGATTTAATCGCAACCGCTTTCGGAAAAGTGGGTAAAGAAGGTGTTATCACTGTAGAAGAAGCTAAAGGAACTGATACCTATGTTGATGTTGTTGAAGGAATGCAGTTTGACAGAGGCTATCTTTCTCCCTATTTCGTTACTAATCCAGAGAAAATGGAAGTGGAATTAGAAAGACCTTACATTTTATTATACGATAAAAAAGTATCGTCTTTAAAAGAACTTTTACCAATATTAGAACCGGTTGCTCAATCAGGAAAACCATTATTGATTATTGCTGAAGATGTTGATGGTGAAGCGTTGTCAACATTGGTGGTAAACAAATTAAGAGGTGCTTTGAAAATTGCTGCCGTAAAAGCGCCAGGTTTTGGCGATCGAAGAAAAGCCATGTTGGAAGACATTGCTATATTAACTGGCGGAACTGTTATTGCAGAAGAAAGTGGTTATACACTAGAAAATACTACTTTAGAAATGTTAGGATCTGCAGAAAAAGTTACTATTGATAAAGACAATACAACTTTAGTTAATGGTGCTGGTAGCGCAGACATGATAAAAAATCGTGTCAACCAAATCAAAGGTCAAATGGAATCAACCACTTCAGACTATGATAAAGAAAAATTACAAGAACGTTTGGCTAAATTAGCTGGTGGTGTTGCTGTTCTTTATGTTGGTGCTGCTTCTGAAGTAGAAATGAAAGAAAAGAAAGACCGTGTTGATGATGCACTACATGCTACGCGTGCTGCGGTTGAAGAAGGAATTGTTGCTGGTGGTGGCGTAGCGCTATTAAGAGCTAAAAATGTATTGGCAAACTTAAAATCAGATAACGCAGATGAAGCAACTGGTATTCAAATTGTATCACGTGCTGTAGAGTCACCATTAAGAACTATAGTTGAAAATGCTGGTTTAGAAGGTTCTGTGGTGGTTGCAAAAGTTACTGAAGGAAAAGGAAATTTTGGTTATAATGCTAAAACAGATGAATATGTAGACATGTTAAAAGCTGGAATCATCGATCCTAAAAAAGTAACGCGAGTTGCGCTAGAAAATGCAGCTTCTGTTTCGGGAATGATTCTAACAACCGAATGTGCTTTAGTAGAAATTAAAGAAGAAAACGCCGGCGGCGGAATGCCAATGGGTGGCGGTGGAATGCCAGGGATGATGTAATTAACTCTATAGTTATATAAAAAAAGTGCCTCAAAATTGAGGCACTTTTTTATTTGTTTTGTAAAAAAATATTTATATTTTAGAGTTCAAATTAAAAAATAGATGAAGGCTACTAAGAATTATTTTGTTTTTATTTTCTGTATATTTTCTTCTGCGATATTTTGTCAACAAACTACCGAGGAGTCCAAATCAAAAATTGCGACCATACTCAACAATTATTTTGATTTAGAACGAGAAGCAATTCATCTTCATATAGACAAAACTACCTTTATTAATTGCGAAGCTATTTGGTATCAAGGATATATAATCAATAGAAAAACCAGTATGCCCTATTTTACGACTAATGTTTATGTGTTGTTGTGGGATGAAAAAGGGAATCAACTATCTGAAAAATTAATCTATGCTACTAATGGTACTTTTTCAGGCAAAATTGATTTAGGTCCAAAACTGGATTCAGGGAATTATTATATTCAAGTATATACTAATTGGATGAATAATTTTAGCGAAAACGAGTCTACTATTACAAAAATCCAAGTTATAAATCCATCACAAGGAATAAAAAATTACAAAAAAATAAATCCCGAAACGTTAGAAATTTCTATAAACCCTGAAGGTAGAAATTTTATATATGGTATTTCAAATCAAATAGGTATTCATCTAAAAGACTGCCGTGGAAATGCACCTGAAAATATTGAGGCAACTTTAGAAAACAATGAAGGTGAAATCCTAAAAACCTTTAAATTAAACGCATTTGGATACGGTAAGTTCGAAGTAATACCAAAAGAGGAAAATCTCAAAGTAGTAGTAAACTATGAAGGTAAAAGAATTGAAAAACAAATGCCAATTCCTGAAAATTTTGGGTATACACTTGAAGTTAATAGTTTCACAATGGAAGGAAAAACCATTGTGAAAATAAAAACAAATAGTACAACTTCTAATTTAATGCAAAATAATAAACTATATCTTTTAGTTCATCAAGATCAGAAATATGTACTATTTGAAATTATGAATGATAAAAACTTGTTAGAACAAATAATTTTTATAAATAATTCAGATTTATCAGAAGGCATCAATTCTATTAGAATTCTAGACTCTAAAATGAAACAATGGGCAGAAAGACTAATTTATATGTATCCTAAAGTTGAAAATTCAATCCGTATATTAAAAAATGGATCTAAAGGTGATCAAATAAATTTGGTTGGTTACAGTCCTTATCCTAATGCAAGTCTTAGTGTTTCGGTATTGCCAAATGAAACAAAATCTTGGGATGATAGTGATAATATAATTAGTGGAATTACAATAAATCCTTATTTAAATGACCCTATCGAAAATGGTAATTATTATTTTAACTCTTTAGGGAGAGCAAAATATTATGCATTGGATCTATTTTTAATAAATCAGGAAAAACAAAAATATGAATGGGAATTGATGAAAACAACAACTCCATCCACGAATTACAGTTTTGATATTGGATTAAGCTTAAAAGGTACTATTGATAAAAACATTACTAATAAACCTTATCATAAAGTAAAATTAGTCTCCTATCAAGATTTGATACTGATGAAATCTGACGTTTCTGAAGAAGGAGATTATCATTTTGAACATTTACTTATTCCTGATTCAACAAGTTTGAATATTACGTTACAAAAACTTCCTGATTTTAAAAAAATACAAAACACTTTTACTCCACAACTCATTAATAGAAAAAAAATATTTTACAAGCCATTTAAAATAAACATTCCTGAATATTGTCCATCAGTTGAAAATATAGACATAACAAGTTTAGATGTCCCAAAATTTAGTTCAAAAAGCATATTGTTAGATGAAGTAAAAGTTATCAATGACAAGAAAAAATTGATCTATGAAAAAATGCTTGGAAACAGCAATTTGAGAGCATTCAAAATTGACGAACGAATGCAATATCAAATTTTATTAAATTTTATACAAAATAATGGTTTTAATGTTGTTAAAGATCTAGGAAATGTTACAGTATATGCTAGAAATAGAACAACCGTTAATAGCGCACCGGCAACACCGCAAATTAGTATTGATGAGAGAGTTTTGATGACACATAACGAATTGGATATGATGTTGATGGAAGAAATTGATGAAATTTATCTTAGCCCATATGCTATTGTTCCTAGTTTTAATAACTTTCAAGGTGTTATTAAAATCTACACAAAAAAAATACCCCCAAAAAGATTAAAAAAACAAGATACAGACTTGATTTATATACAAAATGCCTTTGCACACAACATCAATTTCAAAAATGTTATCTATGATTCTATTCAAAATGAAGGATTTTACAATTATGGGATAATACAGTGGACTCCAAGACTCACATCAGATGAAAGTGGGCAATATCTATTTGAAATTCCCAACTACAATAGGTCTAATGGCAAAATTATAATAGAAGGAATGACACCAGAAGGAAAATTGTTTCACGAAGAAAAAACAATTGATTTAAAATAAAAGACTACCTACTATTGAGGCGCTTTTTCTATTCTTCTTGTTTTGGTGTTTTCTTAATCATTTTTAAGAAAACTGGAAAGGTTGAAATTAAAATAATCCCAATTACAATTTTTTCAATATGATGTTTTAAATCAATGTCAAATTTTTCCAAAAACAAACCATATAAATAATGACCGGAAAAAATTAATATAAATGACCAAAGAAAAGAACTTACGACATTATAAAACATAAACTTCTTTTTGTCCATCGTTACAATTCCGGCTACTATTGGTGCAAATGTTCTAACGATAGGCAAAAAACGAGCAAATATTATGGCTTTTCCACCATATCTTTCAAAAAAATCTTTTGACTGTATTAAGTATTTCTTCTTAAACCAAAAACTGTCTTCTTTTTTATATAAATAATAACCACTTTTGGCTCCAAACCAATAACCGACCATATTTCCTAATATTCCAGCAACTGCTACTAATGTTGATAATAGAGTAACATTAAGTAAATCATTCTCGATAAATGTGAAATTTTCAATTAAATCACGGCTGTAAATCCCAGCTAAAAAAAGCAAACTATCTCCTGGCAAAAAGAAGCCTGCAAACAAGCCAGTTTCTGCAAAAACTATAAACAAAACTATCCAAAGACCAACTTTCACGCCACCAATAGACATGGTTATATAAAATTCAGGATTTAGTAATTGCATCCAATCAAAGTCAGCCATCTTTTTCACTTTATAAATAGTGGGTGAAAGTAGTAATTTTTCTAGCACTATTTGTTAAAAAAAACTTATTAATGCTTTGTTAAATCTAGATTTTGAATAAGTGCAATAGATACGGTATGATTCATATCGTCTCTAACAGATGATGAAGTAACATAATGATTTAAATATCCTAATTCAAAACGAATAGTGTTTTCATAATTGACACCTAATCCTAATAAAAATCGATTTTGATCAATGAAATTTTTATTGATTTTATTATTCCCTATACAAAGAAATAACTCATTTTGAAGTACTGCATATACTTCATAATTGGTTTTATTTATGTTGAGCAAATGAAATAAATTTCGATTCAAGTACCGAAATCTATTTTGATATTCACGACCTATAGTGATTAAACTACCATCTATTTTGGTACGTTGCTCAACCCATCGTTGCTCTAATCGAAATCGATGTACAATGGTGTTTTTAGCATTAGCCCATTTATGGTTGTGTTGATATTGTTCCCAAGCTCTATTCTCACTAAAATAATCATCAAAACCATCATTAAAGGTGTTTATTAAAACATAACCTGCAGTGAAACTTTTGGTTGCCGAAAGATAATAAATGGCACCCATTCTAAATAGATTTTGCTTACTATATTGTAATTCGTTATCCATTCTAAATTGAGCTTCTAAATGATATCCTAACCGATTTGAGACTTTATATTGCCCTGTATATGCAAACCATACTCTTTGTTGTTGTCTTATTTCTTGTGAATAGGACAAGCAAAAAAATAATAAGGAAACTACAAACAATAGTCTTTTCATTTTGAAAGTTTTTATAAATTTAAGTATAAAAAACTTCCGATTGAGCAATGGAAATTTTCAACTTATTTTCTTTCATACCTACAACAACCATGAAGTTTATCATAATCTTCATTTGTAGCTTTTAAATCTTCTGCATCATGTCCTACTTTGATTATAGCTTGTTTCACTTCAGTTACGCTACATTTTTCTTCATTGATTATTAAATGTAACATATGATCATCTATATGCCAATCGGCGCTTTTTACTCCTTTTACCGAAAAAGCCGCTTTTTCAATTCGTTTTTTACACATATCACAATTACCATTTACTTCAATATCATATTTGGCATTTTTGTTTTTTTGCTCTTGTGATTGCATAGAAAGTGTAACAAACAGCAACATCATTCCTAAATAAATATTTTTCATAATTATTTTTTTTATAAGTTATTTAATTTTAAATCGCAATCCTCCATAAAACATCTGTCCAAAAACTGGCGCATATATAATGGAAGTATCAAAGTGATTACCAAAAGGATTGTGTTCTCCAATAATGGCATTTAATTGCCTATAATTACCTAAATTCTCAACTCCAAAATAAAACTCTAAAGTACTCGATTGTTGCAGTGTAACCTGCATATTCATCGTTGTAAAAGAAGGAGAAAACTCGGGTAATCGTTCCTCAATTGGATTGGTAGCAGTCGTTGGCAAAAGCTGTTTTCCCATCCAGTTTACGGTTGCATCAAACCGCCACTGTTGCCCTTGATCACTAATGTGCGTTTCGTATTCTATATTTCCAAAAACTCTATGTTTGGCTTGCAATGGTCTTTGAAAAGTTCCCGAAAGGTAGTCGGTAGCGATATCATAATATTTATAAGCTGTTCTCAAATTTAGATGTTTGACAAACTCTATGTTAAAATCAAGTTGCAAACTGTTAGCAAATGATTTTCCTTTTAAATCATAGAACAAAACTTGCTGAGGCGAATTCATTACATCAACAACTGCTTGGTTTTGAAAATCGGTTCGATAAAAATCGATGGTAACATCTGCTTTTTTACCTAAAAAAATAAAATTTTGGGTATAACTTAGTCCGTAATTCCATGCTATTTCTGGATTTAAACCATAAATTTTACCATCTGTATTAAGCACCGAAAAAACTCTTGAACTAGCAAATAATTGTTGATTTTCTGCGAAAATATTCGCTGCGCGTTTTCCACGTCCTGCCGAAAAACGAAAAACAGCTTTTTCCCATGGATTGTATTTCACATGTACTCTTGGTGTAAAAAATGCCCCTAACCTATTATGATAATCAAATCGGCCTCCAAGGATGTAGCTGAACTTATCGGAATCATCAAAAGTATATTCAAAAAAAGCCCCAACCGAATTATCAATTCTACTTACATCTACAAGATTGACAAATTCAGAGTATGTATCATAGGTAAAGTTTAAACCCGTAGTAAATTTATGCTTCGTATTGTTAATTATTGAACTGAAAATCAAGTTCGAATAATAACTTTGCTGTTTAATATCATATTGATTTAACCCAAAATACGATTGTTGGTTGTGATTACTAAATGCATTTTGGAAACCGATACTTTGATAAGGCATGTCTTTAAAAACATAGCCAATTTTTGAAGAAAAATCGAAACGCTCTGTGTTAATTTCGGAGCCCCAAAAATTAGTTGTAAGCCTATCTCTGTTTGGGTCAAAATCAATTTCTCCTGTTTGCTTTTCATCATTCATGTATCGAAAATTAATGAATGAAACCCAACCGGTTTCCGGATTAGAATAATGCCAACGATTTGCAATATTGATTTGTTTCCCTAATGGATTATCCAAAAACATATCGTCGTTCATGTCATTTTTCTGAACCCTAGCATTTCCATGAACAAATAAACTTGTTGCCCACTTGTCCGAAATTTTTTTATTGAAATGGGTATTTAGCTCGTATCGACTATCGGTAGAGCCATAAAAATTTAAGAAAAAAGGGATGTCATCACAAGGCTTAATAAGTTCGGTATTTATTTGCCCCGAGATACTTTCGTAGCCATTAACAACACTGCCTGCACCTTTGGTAATTTGAATATTATCTATCCATGTTCCGGGTGTAAATGATAAACCGTAAGCTTGAGAAGCACCGCGAACGGATGGAATATTCTCTTCGGTGATCATAATGTATGGACTGGTCAAACCCAACATTTTAATTTGTTTGGTTCCGGTTAATGCATCTGAAAAATTGACATCAATCGATGGATTGGTCTCAAAGCTTTCTGCCAAATTACAACATGCCGCTTTGAGTAATTCTTTGCTGGTAACCAATGTAGTATTTGATGTGCCCGAAAGTGATTTTTTTAATCCTTTTTTATTAGATTCTATAGTGACTGTTTTCAAAGTGTCTGTTTTCGGAGATTCTTGAGAAATAGTAACAATAGAAAATAATAATGTTAGAAAAAACAGTATTTGTTTCATTATAATTGATTTAAAATTAATTCATTTTCAAATGATTCTTATTGAAAAAAGAATCTGAACTAAATTTAGATTAAATCAGGAGTAAAAGGTATATTGGCTATACAAGAGATACAAAGGCGGTGCATTAGCATCGCAGTAGTAAGTGATTACATCTCTTGGATTAAGAATGTAATTTGAAAAATAATCTATTGAACTCCATTGTTCAGTAATTGCAGGACAATCAGAATCGAAGGAAACTGTTTTAACTATAATCTGATCTGACTTGACTTCAGATTTGATGACTTTATCCATACAACATTGAGAATCAATCTCAACAATTCCGCAACATTCATCTATTTCTACCTTATGCGGTGGTGCTATTTTTAAGGATATCGATTCAATTTTATTTCCACAATAATGCACATTAAACGCTAATCCCAAATTGGAAACCAAAAGGAAAAAAGTTAATACTATACTGATGTGATTTTTAAAAAGCATGATGCAAAGTTATCGAAAAGAACCACTTAGTTTCTTAAAGTTGGCTTATTTTTTATTCCTCTTTACTTGTTTTGCCTTTGGCTCAATTGTTTTTGATAATAAAACGCCGGAATAAAAAGTAATATAAAAATGGGGTGAATTAAAAACCGTCTAATATAGAATAACGTCATTTTATTTTCTTCTCCAAAAAAAGTAAGCGTAAAAATAAGGCTTATCATTAAAACTGAACCCAAAATCATATAAAGCAAAGCGGTGAATTTGACTATTTGTCGGTCTTTAAATAGTACATACAACAAGAGTAATGAAATCACTGAATTAAGATAAAATCGAATTCCTAAACTAAAGAATAGTTTGAAAATGTTAATTTTTGGAAAAGTCAATTGACTGTATTCGCTCTTATAATATTCTAAAAACGGATCGTAAAACAAAGTTTCTTCAAAAGCTCTGATTAGCACCAAAAGTACTATCAAAAACAAACACCAGCCAATTTTTTCTTTATTTTTTAGTAGATTCTGTAGCATAAAACGAATACTTATTAACCCAAATTACCCATAATAAAAACACAACACCATAAATTATAAGTGGAAAAACCACACCATGCAAGAAATGCTCCAACTTCGGAAAGTGATACAAACCAATACACAAAAGCGCAATTCTGCCAATATTCAAAACATGAATCAATATACTTCCCATTACAATAAAAAGAATAGTGTTTTTGAATTTTCCGGTAAACGCAATCACGAATGAAATAAACAAAATGATCACACTAATGGCATTACAACCTTCAATAATTCGAGAAATGTATTTGCCTTTATAGAATAGCTTTACACTTGGTTCTTTAAGATGAGGCATGGTATAGGAATTTGCATCAAACCAAGACAAAACGCTTGCTGATTGTTCGGCTACCAATTGTGTAAAACGGTCAACATCAAAATTTTTACTATGGGATTGATTCAGATAACTTTGATAAACAATAGTCAGTATCAAATAGCAGGCAATAAATTTTCCTAGAAAAAGTAAAAAAGGTTTGTATTGCAATAAGAGATTCTTCAAGAGATAATTTTTAACAAATTTATATAAAATTAAAAAAGGACAGTCGTTACCTTTGCATAAAAATTGAAAATGAATTTTGAAAGCTTACATCCTCAAGTCATCGCGATACTTTCTGAATCAAATAAAGAAAGAAATAGCAAACTAAAAACGCTTTGCCAATTCTTATCGGATAAGGTAGCATATTACAATTGGGTCGGATTTTATTTTGCCAATCACGAAACCAAAACATTACATCTCGGACCCTATGTTGGTGCAGAAACTGACCACACCGTTATTCCATTCGGAAAAGGAATTTGTGGACAAGTCGCCGAATCCAATGCCAACTTTGTAGTTCCCGATGTTTCGGCTCAGGATAATTATATTGCTTGCAGCTTTACGGTTAAATCAGAAATTGTGGTTCCATTATTTGTGAATGGGCATAACATTGGTCAAATTGACATTGACAGCCATGTGATTGATCCGTTTACTGAAGCGGACGAACGCTTTTTAGAATTTGTAAATCAGGAAGTTGCTAAACTTTTTTAAGTTAACAATATCTTTTTACTTGTCTAATCAAAAAAGAAGAGTATCTTTGCGCACGAATTAAGAAAACCTTGATTCATACATAATAATCATTTAAAATAATATTAGCATGTACTTAACTAAAGAAGTTAAAGCAGAAATCTTCGCTAAACACGGAGGAAAAGCAGAAAACACAGGATCTGCAGAAGGACAAATTGCATTGTTCACACACAGAATTTCTCACCTTACTGAGCACTTGAAAAAAAATCGTCACGATTACAATACGGAGCGCTCATTGGTTTTATTAGTAGGTAAAAGAAGATCACTTCTTGACTACTTGAAGAAAAAAGAGATCAACAGATATCGTGAGATTATAAAAGAATTAGGTATTAGAAAATAATACATAACTAAAAGAGGTGCCCACGCGCCTCTTTTTTTTAGGTAAAAAAGAAGAAAAGTTTCGGTTTTTCATTGGGTTACAAACAACTACTACAACACAACTAATCTGTCGACAGGCAGGAACCAATGTAAAAATTAAAAAAGGAAAAATTTATGATTCCACAATTATTTGTAGAAAAAATCGATTTAGGTGATGGAAGAAGCATCACAATCGAGACAGGTCGTTTAGCAAAACAAGCTGACGGATCTGTAGTAGTTAGAATTGGAAACACTGTTATTTTAGGAACAGTGGTATCCGCAAGAAAAGCTAGTCCAGGTATCGATTTTTTACCGTTAACGGTAGATTATCGTGAAAAATTTGCTGCAGCAGGACGTTTTCCTGGAGGTTTCTTCAAAAGAGAAGCGCGTCCAAGTGACAATGAAGTTTTAACCATGAGATTGGTTGACCGTGTATTGCGTCCGCTTTTCCCAAGTGATTATCACGCAGAAGTACAAGTGATGATCCAATTAATGTCACATGATGACAATGTGATGCCAGATGCATTAGCAGGATTAGCGGCTTCGGCAGCTTTAGCTTTGTCTGACATTCCATTTGAAACATTGATATCTGAAGCTAGAGTTGGAAGGATTGATGGAAAATTCATCATTAATCCATCACGTGCACAATTAGAATTGTCTGATATTGACATGATGATTGGAGCTTCAACAGATTCTATCGCAATGGTAGAAGGTGAAATGAAAGAGATTTCAGAAAAAGAAATGGTAGAAGCCATTAAATTTGCCCACGAACATATTAAAGTACAAATTGCAGCTCAAGAAAGATTGGCAGAAGCTTTTGGAAAAAAACAAGTTCGTGAATATGAACAAGAAAAATCAGATGAGGCTATTTACAATAAAGTAAAAGCAGCAGCTTATGATAAAATTTACGCCATTGCTAGCAAAGGTTCAGCGAAACAAGAACGTGGAGCTGCATTTGATGCCGTAAAAGAAGAAGTAAAAGCTTTGTTTACAGAAGAAGAATTAGCTGAAAATGGTGATTTAGTTGGAAAATATTTCTACAAAGTCAATAAAGAAGCAGTTCGTAACGTAACCTTAGATTTAGGGACTCGTTTAGATGGAAGAAAAACTACCGAAATTAGACCAATTTGGTGTGAAGTAGATTATTTACCATCAGTTCACGGTTCAGCATTGTTCACACGTGGAGAAACGCAAGCATTGGCAACAGCAACTTTAGGAACTTCTAGAGAAGCAAACCAAATTGATTCACCATCTGAACAAGGAGAAGAAAAATTCTATTTACACTATAATTTCCCGCCATTT
>CANHWG010000010.1 GCA_947464335.1 Flavobacteriaceae bacterium | reverse complement strand
TATCAATTATCAATTATCAATTATCAATTATCAATTATCAATTATCAATTATCAATTATCAATTATCAATTATCAATTATCAATTATCAATTATCAATTATCAATTGACTTCCGTTTCCAATCGTGTCACAAATATAGTTACCATTTTGACAATAGCCAACTAATTCAGTCGTAATAAATTGCAAAACGCTCACTCTATCGTTTTCGGGATACAAAACATGTACGTTTGCTCCCGCATCGAGGGTAAAACATATAGGAATATTCGTTTCGTTTCTGAATTTCCAAATTTTATTTATGATTTCCAATGTATTTGGTTTCATCAAAATAAAATAGGGTTGTGACGTCATCATCATAGCGTGTAAAGTCAACGCTTCACTTTCTACAAGTTTGATAAAATGGTCTAAATCTCCAGTTTCTAATATGGTTTTAATAGCCGATAGATTATGATGTGCTTGCGCAAAACGTTGTTCGGCAAAAGGATGATTGTGCATTAAATCGTGACCCACCGTACTCGATACTTGTTTTTCGCCTTTATCAACGAGCAAGATGGTGTCTTGGTAGTTCTTAAAAACATCGTGAATTTTAGAGGAAAATTCCACTCCAAACCAATCGGAACTAGCATTTATATTCGCATGTTTCCCCCAAACTACTATATTTCCTTTGATACTTCGGCAAGCACTTCCCGAACCTAAACGTGCCAAGAAAGATGCTTTTTGAAAAAAGAAATCATCCGTCATTGTAGGGTTTAATGCTTTTTCTAAGCTCATTATATTCATAGATAACGCCGCCATTCCTGAGGCAGAAGACGCAATTCCGGAACTATGCGGAAAGGTGTTTTCGGTATCAATTGTAAAATGATAGTCTTTCAAATAAGGACAATACATTTCAATTCTTTCGAAGAATTTTTGAATTTTTGGTTTAAAATCTTCTTTCGGTTTTCCTTCAAATAGCAAATCAAATGAAAAATCAGAAGAATTCACATAGAGCGCAGTCGATATGCTTCGTTTTATAAAAGTCAATTTAGTAATCGTTTTACAATTGTTTAGCGTAAAACTAATCGAAGGGTTAGCCGGAATCTGATTCTCTTTTTTGCCCCAATATTTCACTAAGGCGATGTTACTTGGAGCACTCCAATGAAAAGTTCCTTTTTCAACTGAAGTTGGGTATTCTTTCACAATAAAATCCTTTTCGGACACGAGCTCATGCGAATTGCTGGAAGAAAACATAGATTTTTAATTTAGGACAAAGATAGTTTTTTTATTAAACAACTGATTTTCGTTTCTTATATTTGAAATCAATAAAAAAAGTATGCAAAAGATTATAAAAATAGTTTTAGTCGTTCTCGTATGTGTTAGTGTGGGGTATTTGTCTGGAACCGTTACCCGTGATAGTATTACCACTTGGTATCCAACTTTGGTAAAGCCCGTTTTTAATCCGCCCAATTGGATATTTGCTCCGGTTTGGACTTTATTATATATCATGATGGGAATTGCGGCAGGATTGGTTTGGAATCGTTACTCTGAAAATTCATTGGTTCAAAAAGCACTTGGATTTTTTGCTATTCAGTTAGGATTAAACGCACTGTGGTCGTATCTTTTCTTTGGATTGCACAATCCTATTTTAGCTTTAATCGAAATTGTTTTGCTTTGGTTGATGATATTCGAAACTTACAATCAATTTAAAAAGATTGATAAAGTTGCCGGGCTTTTAATGCTTCCTTATTTAGCATGGGTTAGTTTTGCTACAATTCTCAATGCTAGTATTTGGTGGTTAAACAAATAAAAAAAGTCCCGAATTATTCGGGACTTTTTTTATTATTGTACCATCAGCTTTTTGGTGACTTTCAAATTGCTTTCCGATGTTATTTCTACTAAATACATTCCTTTGGATACATCAGAAACATCAACCGACAAACTAGAAGTAGTAGTTACAGCAATTGTTTTTACTTCTTTTCCAAGCATATCATAAATGACAATACTTTTAACTTGTTCATTAGTGTTAATTAAATCTATTTGAACCAAATTATTTGCCGGATTTGGATACAATACCAAACTATTATCATCAAAAGTTGTAATTCCCAAAGGAACTGTAAACTTACTGTTAAAAGTAGCCGTTACAATGGCAGGATTGGAATCAAAATAAATGGATGCATTATTCGGGATAATATCACCCGCTTGAAATCCGGGTTTTAGTTTCACCATAAACTGAACATAACCCTTACTTCCGGCATCGTTAAGAATTGCCGGTGAAAGATAAATGTTTTTGAAATCCCAAACGAGGAGGTTGTTAATTCTCTTTAAGGTATAGTTATGACTTGAACTTACCATAAGTACACTGGTTTCGTCTATTTTGGCATTAAGTACATCCTCAATTCTTACATCAATAGCGTCAGCTGTTCCAAGGTTTTGAAATCTAATGGTGTAAATAAAGTAATCATCTTGAGTGAATTGATTGAAGGGAATTGTTTTTCCACGAGACTCCATTTTATCATTCGGATCGAAAGAATTGACCACAATTTGAGTGTTTGAATTTGAATTATTTGTCAAATTAATATCATTAGCTGGAGCTGAAATAGACACCGTAGCAGTTAGTAATTCATTTATATTTACCAATGGCACCAACGGAACCGTCATCGTAACATTGAACGTTCTAGTTTCATTGGGCAAAAGATTCGTAAAATTATATGTAAAGCCAGTTGTATTTGTCGCTGTTCCGGCTTGACTAACTGTTAATGTAGTTATTTGAGGTGGTTTCACAAAAGTTATGGTTCCTCCAGTTGCGGCTACACCTATGTTTTTGTAAGTGATTTTATTGACATAGGTAAATCCGGGTCTTGGAACATTTAAGGGTGCAATAGAAACGGTTACATCATTAAAAGATTGCGTTAAAGTTACTGGGAAATATAAAAATTGGGTTCCACTACCCACCGGTATACTCATGTTAGTGTAGCTAGTTGTCCCTGAATTATAATAAGCAGCATACTCAGGTTGAATTTGATAACTAAAATTATAGGTGTTAGCCGGATTGGTATCATAAAGGGCAAATTGACCAAAAGGAGAATAGCCAATAACATCCGTACCATTATTATTTTGTTGATATAAGAATGAACCATTAGGGAATAATGCTTCACCATTGTCTTTAATGCCATTGCTATTGGCGTCTACGAAGGCAACCAATATAATTTTATCTGCATCAGGGGCACAAAACACATTTGCAACCCAACCACTAGGAGTAACAGACCCATCACTTCTGAATCGGAAAGTTAGACAACCATCCGGACTAGTTGAGGTAAATGGTCCAGGAATAGTGGTTCCCCAAAATCCCCCTCCCTGTCCACCAGGTACATTTCCAGCGGCATTGGTACTTGCGATTTGAGGCGCTGTTATCGAATTTCCATTAAATACATATAAAGCATCAAAGTTGACTTCGGTAGTAAAAGATGAAAAAACTACGGTTACAATATCACCCGGATTTGTTGGACATATAGTTGTGGTAATGTCGGCATTATTGGAATAATTTGCATTTGGACCTCCATTGTCATAAAATTGTCCTCCACACACTGGAGGGTTTATTAGCGTACAGAAGTTTAATCCGTTTGACCAGGCACTTTTATCAGTTGTCGAACAAACCGCTCTCACATAAAACGTATAACAAGTTATAGGGGTAAGCCCATTTATGGTTATTGGATTTGATGTTGCAACTAAGAAACCTGATGTATTACTATTTGGTATAGGACTGCCATTAGGAAGAATTAAATACTCCCAACTTGAAGCCAGACTGTTGTTAGGATTTGCTGTTTGCGACCAGTTGAGTACTACAGAAGTAGAAGTAATGCTAGAACTTGTTAATGTGGTTGGAACTCTACAGCTTGGTGGTAAAGCACAGGTTACGTTGGCGACCCAACCTGCATTTTGAACTGCTCCATCACTTCTGAATCGGAAAGTTAAACAACCATCTGTACTCGTGGAAGTAAATGGTCCAGGAATAGTGGTTCCCCAATAGGAACCAGGAATACCTCCCGGTACGTTTGCGGCAGGATTAGCACTCGCAATAATGTTTGCTGGCACTACTGCATTACCGTTATAAACATAAAGTCCATCCCATGTAGCTTCTGTGTCAAATGAAGTAAAAGTAACTGTTACTACATCTCCCGGTGTAGAAGGACAAATAATGGTTGTGACATCTGAGTTGCCTGCATAATTTCCTGCAATACCCCCAGTATCTATAAAATTACCTCCACAAACAGGCGGAGCAGGTAAAGTGCAAAAATTAAATCCGCCTGACCAATTGCTTGTAAGCGTTTCAGAACAAATAGTTCGTACATAATAGGTATAGCAGGTGTTTGGCGATAGCGATGTAATAATAGTAGGGTTTACTTGGGTAACTGTCCCACTTGAATTTGCGGTTGGGGCAGGAGAACCTGCGGGTAGTATTAATGTTTCCCATTGTGTTGCAGTACTATTCAAAGCCCAATTTAAATTTACGGATGAGGTTGTAATGTTAGAAACGGATAATGTAGTAGGCATTGCACAAACTTGAGGAGGTGGCGCACAAGTCACATTAGCCACCCAGCCAGGGTTGTTGACACTTCCATCACTTCTGAATCGGAAAGTCAAACACCCATCAGCACTTGTTGAAGTAAATGGTCCAGGAATAGTGGTTCCCCAAAATCCACCGGCCAATCCACCAGGCACATTGCCAGCAGGATTATTACTGGGTATTTGAGTTGCATTTATCGTATTTCCATTAAACACATATAAAGCATCATAATTGGTTTCGGTATTGAATGTAGTAAAAGTAACCGTTACCACTTCGCCGGGAACATTGGGACAAAAAGTGACTGTATAATCACTAGCATTAGCATAATTAGTATTGGGTCCTGCAGGATCAGTAAATGTCGAGTTACATTGTTGCGAACGAACGGTTGTTAGGATGCCTAAAAATAGGATGAATGTTAAAAGTAACGTTTTCTTCATGGTTTGGTTTTAAAGAAACCAAATATAACTGATTTTGAGTAATCTACGTTACAAACAAAAAGAAAATTTAGGTTATGCTCTGTGCTATTATAAAACCACTCGTCCATGCATTTTGAAAGTTAAATCCACCCGTTATCGCATCGATGTTTACAATTTCGCCAGCAAAATAGAGGTTTTCATGGAATTTGCTTTCCATCGTTTTAAAGTTGATTTCTTTTAAATCAATGCCGCCAGCGGTGACAAATTCTTCCTTAAACGTGCTTTTGCCATTTACTTGGAATTCACCATTCGTAAGTTGGTTAGCCAAATCAGTCAATTGCTTTTTAGATAAATCTGCCCATTTTCTTTCACTGTCAATATCAGTGGCCAAAACCAAACTTTCCCACAAACGATTTGGTAACTCAAACGGCGATTTCTTGCTTACTGCTTTCTTGGCATGTAGCTGTTTGAGTTCTTTCAACTTGTCCATTGCTTCTTCAAAAGAAACATCATTTAGCCAATTAACTTCTAAAATAAATTGATAGTTTTTGTCAAATAATTCGCGTGCACCCCAAGCGGATAATCTCAAAATTCCTGGACCTGACATGCCCCAATGGGTAATGAGTAACGGACCAGCAGCTTCTAACTTGCTTCCTTTAACTTTCACATTGGCGAAAGCTGAAACACCCATTAAATCTTTTATTCGAGCATCTTTGATATTAAAAGTAAATAGGGAAGGAACAGGCGGAACAATAGTATGACCAAGATGGATAAGCATGTCCCAAATTTTGGGATTGCTTCCCGTAGTCATAATCAATTTTTGACAAGCAAAAGTTTCGTGATTGGTTTCTACTTTCCAATAACTATCAGAATTAAATATAGATTGCACACTTTGTCCTGTTAAGACTTGTATTCCGAGTTTTTGTGTTGCCAACAGAAAGCAATCAATAATAGTTTGCGAACTATCAGAAGTTGGGAACATGCGTCCATCTTCTTCAATTTTGAGTTCGACACCATGTTTCTCAAACCAATCAATCGTATCTCCGGAACAGAATTGATGAAACGGTCCGCGTAATTCTTTTTCGCCACGCGGATAAAATTTCACTAAATCATTCGGAACAAAACATGCATGGGTAACATTGCATCGTCCACCGCCAGAAATACGAACTTTTTCTAAAACAGTTTTGCCTCTTTCGAGTATAGCTACTTTTAGCGCTGGATTTTTTTCTACGATATTAATGGCTGTGAAAAATCCCGCTGCACCGCCGCCAACAATGATTATGTCAAAGTTTGAGTTCATATTCTATCCGGAAAATCGGTAATGATACCGTCAACGTTTAACGATTTTACAAATATAATGTCTTCAGGTTCATTTACAGTCCATGGATAGACTTTAAAATTTTTAGAGTGCATTTGACTAACGTTTTCTTGCGTTAGCAAATGAAAATACGGATGAATGGAATACGCTTTTATAAATTTGGCGAAAGCTAATGCCAATTCTAAATCAGTAGAAGTCAAAACGCCAATTTGTATTTTTTCATTCAAAAAATGAACTTGCTGCAAGGCATTCCAATCAAAGCTCGAGACAATAAAATCAGAATAACGCCATTTCTTTTCAGCTACATAATGTTCGATGAGCTCAACAACTTTATCAGCGGTTTCATAGGTTTTGAGTTCGATATTGATAAAACATTTTTGATTAACCAATTCAAAGACCGATTTCAAGGTTGGAATTCCAAAAGGTTCAAGTTCTTTAGATGAAAATTCTTTTACAAAACCGTTTCCGAATGTAGTTCGGTTAATAGAATCGTCATGGATAACCATCACTTTTCCATCTAAACTTAGATGCACATCCAACTCAATACCGTCAACGCCAAGCTCAATTGCTTTTTGGAAAGAAGCCAAAGTGTTTTCAGCAACATAACCTTTCGCTCCGCGATGACCTATTTTGTGCATTTTAATTTTTTTCTAATAACACAATTCCGAATTCGGTGTTCAGCGTTACTTTTCCTTTGGCAACTGTGGCCGTTTTCCCAGAATACACATCTTTTACTTTGGTTCCGTTTGCGAAAATAGTTCCAACGGTAATACTTTTTTCTCCTTTTTCTAAATCCAATCCAACCACAACTTTATCAGTATATGTTCCTTTTGTATAGATTCTGCTAAACACATAAGCCGTTGCTGAAATTTGAGCGTGAATTCCAGCGCCAACTGCAGGATGATTTTTTCTAAATTGTCCTAATTTTTGCCAATGCAATACGACTTCTTTAGTTGCTGGTTTATTTGCAATGTCTTCCCAATTCATAAAGGAACGCAACGTAGCATCGCCTTGCGTGCCTTCGATGTCTAGCGAACGCGCACTTTCATCGCCATAATATACTTGAGAAATTCCAGGTGCTAATAGTAATTTAGTGCCGCTTTCAAATGTTTTTTCACGTTTTTTATCAAATGGCCAACTATCATCGTGCGACGAAACATAGTTCAGAACCGTGTTTCCTTTTAAATCATTTTGCAAGATGTTCGAATATTTAGAAAACAATTCTTCGTAGTTCATTTTGGCTTCGTTTCTAAAGTCGAAGTTGATTAATCCTGTGAATCCATTTTCGTAATAGTTAACTTTCTTGTCCCCAAAATCATAGAATTTTTTTCCGCCAATGTTATAGCCATACACTTCTCCAACCTTAAAAAACGGATTGTTATCTAGGACTTTTTTTGGATTGTTTTTTTTGTATTCGGCGAAAGCCTTATCACAAACTTTTTTAAAATCGGCCCAAACATCTTCGGTGGTATGTTTTACGGTATCTACACGGTAGCCATCAATTCCAAAATCGATGATATAATCTGAAAGCCATTTCATGATGTAATATTTAGGCGCTCTTGGATAACCTGTTTTTTTAAAGAACGCATCTAAGGAAGCCATTTCTTTATCATAACGACCTTCTTTTTTCCATTTATTGGCTAAAAAGGAAGGAAGTTCAACATTTTCATTGCTTTCAGTCAAAACATCCGGAAGGTTTTCAACCAGCGTACAATTGATATAAGTATCGTATGATTTATAAGTACATTTTGGGGTAGTTCGCACCCAGTCATTAGGATAAACAGAATCTTCTGGAGTTACCGGACCGGTGTGATTAATAACAGCATCTAACATAATTCGGATACCACTAGCGTGTGCTTTTTGAACGAGTTCGGCTAATTCTTTTCGGGTACCAAAACTCGGATCCATTGCGGTCCAATCTCGGGTCCAATAGCCGTGAAAACCATACGTAAATCCGGTGCCTTCATCAACGCCATCGTGAATCTGCTCCACAACAGGTGTCATCCAAATGACATTGATTCCAAGATTGGTAAAATAACCTTCGTCTAATTTTTTAATGATTCCACGAATATCGCCACCTTCAAAACCTCGTAATTTTCCAGTTGGTTTATTTCGGTTATAGGTTTTGTCGTTGTTTTTGTCTCCATTATTAAATCTGTCGGTAACGATAAAATACACATTGGCACTTTCCCAAACGAATGGCGTTTTTGGAGTTGTTGATTTTTTTTGGGCAAAAGAAATTCCGCAAAATAAAATCATCGCAATTAAAGCTATTCTCTTCATAATTTTAGTATTCAATTTTAATTTCGGACGTAGTTCCTTTAGTCATCGTAACATTTACTTGCAAAGGCTCTTTAAAGGTTTTGTAAACTTGTTCTTGTCCGTTTACAAAGATGCGTTTAGGTTTGATGTTGTGAATCAGAACAGCAACATTTTTGTTGGTTGAGGTGTAATTCTTTCCCGTTGTTGTTTCTAGTTTTATTACCAATGATTTACCATTGTTAGTAGATGTAAAATTCAAAATTTCGTATTGCTCTTTTTCAAAAGCGTTTGGAGTTGTTCCATCGTCATTATATAATTTACCAGAAGAATTGGTAACATTTTCATCAAAATAATAATGCAGATTAAGATATTTTAAGGAATATTCCGATGTGTTCTGAATCGTATCAATCATTGGAATAAAACTTCCGCCACGAACAAAAGTCGGAATATAATCTTCGCTAACTTTTATTCTTTCAGTAGTTCCTGCTGTATGTTTTTCATTCGTATAAAAATCAAACCAATTGCTGCTTTTTGGAAAATAAACAAAAGTATCAGTTACAGCCCATCTTGTAATAGGGGTTATCAAAAAATCATTTCCCCAAAAGTAACTAGAGGCAACGTTTGTCAAAGCTGGATTATTTGGTTCTTCAAAAAACAACGGACGCATTAAAGGAGTTCCTTTTTGATTATTGTCAAATGATAAGGTGTAATTATAAGGCATTAATTGGTAGCGCAACTCCACAGATTTCCTAGCTTTTGCCATGGTGACAATATCTTTTCGAGCCACTTCCGAAGCGACTTCTTCTTGCGCATGTGGGCGGAATATTGGGTTGAAAACGCCGTATTGCAACCAACGTAAATACAATTCGTTATCAAAATAATCGCCAGCAAATCCGCCAAGATCCGAGTGCATATAACCTAATCCTTGCATTCCCATTTGCAAGGCGATTTCCATCTGGCTTTGCAATCCGCCCCAACTTCTGCTAACATCACCACTCCAAGGCACCATACCAAAACGTTGTGAACCAGAATAACCAGCGCGCATTAAGATAAATGGACGTTGTGTTGGGAACTCTTTTTTATACCCATCGGCAATTAGTTTAGCCCAATTGTGTCCGTAAATGTTATGCACTTCATCTGCTTTTCCGCCAGCAGTCATTACTTTGGATGGAAAAACTTCGGGTTCACCCAAATCGCCCCACATGCCACCAACACCTTGGTTAATTAATCTTTTGTAAACGTTCCAAAACCAGTCTTTTCCTTCGGGCTTGAAAATATCTACCACACTGGTGTTTCCGAAATAGAAATCCCAAGTGGCTGGCTTTCCTGATTTATCGGTGACCAATACTTTTTTATCTACGGTTTCTTGCCATTTGGATGAGGTGGTAAGGATGAATGGTTCCGTAATTAAAATGGTTTTTACTCCTTTGGCATTTAAATCGGAAATCATTTTATCAGGATTTGGATAATTATCCTTATCCCAATCTAAGTTACCCATAGTACCTTTTATCGTTTTTCCGAACCAATACAAATCGAGGATAATGGCATCCACTGGAATTTGATTTTGTTCAAATTTTCGGATCGTATTTTCGACTTCATCTTGAGTATGGTAGCCAAAACGACTCGAGAAATTACCCAAAGACCAACGGGGTAATAACGGTTGTTTCCCAGTTAAATCCGTATAATTTCCAACTAAATCGGTCCAATTATCACCCACAATAACCTGATACGTTTTTCTCCCAGAGATGGTTTCGTATGTTAGTGTGTTGTCTTTTTTGCTATCTAAATCCAAATAACCAATAGCGGGATTGTCAAAATGAACGGCGTACAATTTAGACGACATCACTAATGGTATGCAAAAATTCATTAGCTCGGCTTTGTTTTCGTAACCATAATGCGCGCGATTGTATAATTGCAAACGATTACCGCGGCGGTTCATCCCTAATGCTCTTGCGCCACCGCCATAGAGTGCTTCGGAATTATCAAGAGTAAAAGATATCGTTTCAGTAGAATCATTTACTTTGGTGTAGCCGTTTTTCTCTGATAATAAAAGTTGCCCATTTTTAAAGTACGCTATTTTAAATGGCGATTTTGTAATTACAACGCTTATGTTTTTAGTTTTTAATGTTAAAGTGTTCTCCGTATTAGAAAGTTTTGGTTTTAATTTTTCCGGTGTTTTTATAACGGCGAAAGAATTGCGGTTATACGGCTGAGAATTTGGAATAAAAGCAGTTTCTATAATTTTATCAGAATACGGTTTAATTATATAAGAGCCGTCAGAAGTAACGATTTCCAAAATACCATTATTCCAATCATGAAAACTATATTTTCTGTTGGTGTTTTGAGCCAAACAAATGCTAGAGAGTAGTAATAAAGCAATTAGTTTTTTCATTTTCATTTTTTTAGCCCCGATTGAGCAGATATCCTCGTAACGAAGTGAAGAGATAAAGGCGAAAGCGGGAAATAGCTTCTAATAATTATTTTAATTCTAAGATAAGAACTGATTTTCCTTCGATGGTAATATCGTTTTTTAAATCGATCATTTTTCCGCTGAAAATATCTTTTCCACCTAAATGATTCTGAATGCTTTCGGCAAAACGATTGGTTTTAAACGTTTCCTTTTCAGGGTTGTTATTGATGATCACCATAACACTTTCGGATTGGTTATAACGGAAATACACATATACATTATTCACAGGTACATAATGTTTCATTTTGCCAAAATGAATAACATCTTTTGATTTTCTCCAGTTTAATATTTTAGAAGTAAAGTCGAAATATTTTTGTTGTTCTTCGGTTCTTCCGGCTTTGGTAAACGCATTATTCGTATCGCCATTCCAACCGCCAGGAAAATCTTTTCTTATATCAGCATCGCCTTTGTCTTTATTGCCAGCCATACCAATTTCGGAACCATAATACAATTGAGGAATGCCTCGAATGGTTGCAATTAAGGTCAATGCCATTTGATATTTTCTAAAATCGGGATACAAATGATTGAAACGTTGTGTATCGTGATTTTCGATGAAAGTCAATAAATTATTGGGGTTTGGATACAAAAAATCATTGGTAAAATTTTCATAGACTTTTACTATTCCTTTGTCCCATTCACTTTTATCTTCGTTAAAAACGGATCCAATGGCATCGTGTAAAGTAAAATCCATAACACTTGGTAAGTTAGAGTTGAAGCTTTCAATAGCGCCAATTTTACTATCTTTTTGCCAGTAGGCCATTTGTGCTTGATCGTGCATCCATACTTCACCCACTATGTTAAAGTTTGGATATTCATCGGTAATGGCTTTGGTCCATTTAGAAATGCCTTCTTTGTCATTGTAGGAATAGGTGTCCACACGAAAACCATCCAAATCAGCATACTCAATCCACCAAATCGCATTTTGAATTAGATAATTTAAGACCATTGGATTGGATTGATTCAAGTCGGGCATCGATGGGACAAACCATCCATCCATACAATTTTTAGCATCAATGGCAGAGGCATTAATATCAAACTGAGTTGTCATTCTGTAATTTGAATTAGTGAATTCTGGAAATTGATGTATCCAATCATGGGTTGGTAAATCTTTGTATATCCAGTGTTGCCATCCCCAATGATTAGTAACATAATCCATGATGTTTTTCATGCCTCGATTATGCAATTCGGCACTAAGCTTCAAATAATCTTCATTGGTCCCATATCTTGGGTCAATTCGATACACATCGGATTGTCCATATCCGTGATAGGAATAGGCGGCATCATTATCTTCACAAAGTGGCGTTGGCCAAATAGCCGTAACTCCCATTTCTTTGAGGTAGTCTAAGTTTTTGATGATGCCATCAATATCACCTCCGTGTCTTCCGCCTGGAAGTTGTCGATTTGATTTTTCGGTAACTGATTTTTCGTTGTCGTTGTTTGTATTGCCGTTGGCAAAACGATCAGGCATTAAAAGATAGATGACATCGGAACTGTCATAACCTTTTCGGAATTTAGAGTTAAGTCTTCTTTGTTTTAATTCGTATTTATGGGTAAAAGCAACTTTACCTTTATTTTTAAAACTGAAGGTAATTTCAGAAATCGGAGTATTTTTTGTGTCAATAGTAACAAAGATATAATTTGGATTCTCTGTTTTTTTGATGTTTTCGATGACTATTTTATTGGATACGGTCACCTCATATTGGGCAATATTTTTTCCGTAAAACATTATCTGAACACTAGAAAGGTTCATTCCAGAGAACCAAAAAGGTGGCTCAACTCTTTCAATCTGAGCAAACGCAGCTGTTGAAATCAGTAAAAATAAAAGTAGCTTTTTCATAACGTTATGTTTATAAACCAGCAAGACATTAAGAAAAATTAAGAGAGAAACTTAATGGAACTTAATGCCTTAATGGTAATGTCTTTTGTTTATTAAATCTATACAGTAACCAAACTATTTGGCTCTACTAAAAATTCTTTTCCATTAACAAAAACAGCAATTGGATTTTCTCCTTCGAGCGTAAAATTAGTTTCGTTTTGGTGAACTGAAACTTTTAAAATTTGATTTCTGAAATTGATTTTAAATGAATAACCCTTCCAGTCTTTTGGAATTCTTGGCTCAAAATGTAACGCATCATTTTTAATTCGCATTCCTCCAAAACCTTCTACAATGCTCATCCAAGTTCCTGCCATCGAAGTGATGTGTAAACCTTCCTCAACTTCTTTGTTGTAATCATCTAAATCCAAACGAGACGTTCTTAAATAGAAGGTATACGCTTGCTCCATTCGGCCTAACTTAGCTGCTTGTATGGAATGCACACAAGGTGATAATGAACTTTCGTGTACCGTAAACGGTTCGTAAAAATCAAAATGTTTTTCTAATTGTTCGATGCTAAAATGATCCTCAAAGAAATAAAATCCTTGTAACGTATCGGCTTGTTTAATGTAAGGTGACCGTAAAATTCTATCCCAAGACCATTTTTGATTGATTGGACGTTGTGATTTATCTAAATCGTGCACTTTCACTAATTCTTTGTCTAAGAAGCCATCTTGTTGCAAATATACATCGTGTTCTTCCGAAAAAGGGAAATACATATGGTCGGCTACTTTTTTCCAATGTCCTATTTCAACGGCATCCAAATTGACTTTACTCATAATTCGGTTAAAATCGGAACTATACTCTTTTTCAACGCGGTTGATTTGTTCAACAGTATAATCGATACACCATTTGGCCAAATAATTCGTGTAAAAATTATTATTGATGTTATTTTCATATTCATTCGGACCGGTTACACCTAAAATCACATACTGATTTCTGTAGGTAGAAAAGGTCGCTCTTTGATGCCAAAAACGGGCTATACCGATTAAAACTTCCAGTCCTTTTTCAGGAATATAGGAGTAATCACCTGTGAATCGGTAATAGTTGAAAATAGCAAAAGCAATTGCGCCATTTCGGTGGATTTCTTCAAAGGTAATTTCCCATTCGTTATGGCATTCTTCACCGTTCATGGTTACCATTGGATACAAAGCGGCACCGTTGGTGAATCCTAATTTGCCCGCATTTTCAATTGCTTTATCTAATTGATTGTATCGGTACGCCAAAAGATTTCGGGCTACTTGTTGGTCTTTGGTTGCCATATAAAACGGAATGCAGTAGGCCTCAGTATCCCAATAGGTAGAACCGCCATATTTTTCTCCAGTAAATCCTTTTGGACCAATATTCAATCTCGAATCTTTACCTAAATAGGTTTGATTAAGATGGAAAATATTGAAACGAATTCCCTGTTGTGCTTTCACATCGCCATCAATAGTGATGTCGCTCATTTCCCATATTTTAGCCCAAGCTTCAATTTGATTATTTACTAATTGGTCGTAGCCCAATGATACTGCTTTTGCAATTACATTTTGAGCCGCAACTTGCGTGTTTTCATGATTCATTGAAACGGTGTAACCGCCTAGTTTTTGGATCGTAGCTTTTTGTCCATTTGCTACCTCAATTTCATAGGTAAACTGCACTTTCTCTTTTGTGGATTCCACATTTGATGGAGAAAGATTTAAGCTTTCAGCATTCAACAAGATGTTATTTTGCATGAAAGTCGTAGCAGTAAAATGGGTTTTAAAAGTTCTTGCCGTAACAAAAGCTTCGTTTCCTGAATTTTGCACCTCTAAAGGTTCCCAAAATTTTTCTTCCCAGTTGGCATCTTCATTATGAACACCGGCATCAACATAAGGTTTCAATTTTATTTTGGTGTCTTTGTTTAACGGAGTGATTTCATAATTGATGACTCCCACTTCGTCTAAATCTAAGGAAAGAAATCGACGAACATTTACGGCAATTTGAGTGCCATTTTGTAAAGTGGCTTCAAAAGAACGGAAATAAATTCCTTCTTTCATATGTAGCTCTCGACGGAAATTATTAACTTCAGTGCATCTTGCTAAATCAAGGTTTTCACCGTTAATTTCGATGTCAATTCCAATCCAGTTTGGAGCGTTCAGTACTTTTGCAAAATATTCGGGGTAGCCGTTTTTCCACCAGCCCACTTTGGTTTTGTCTGGGTAATAGATTCCAGCAATATAACTTCCTTGAAAGGTACCGCCTGTGTATTGTTCTTCAAAATTGGCACGCTGTCCCATAGCACCGTTTCCGATACTGAATAAACTTTCTGAAGATTTAACTTGATCTAAGTCAAAACCTTCTTCTATAATTGACCAGTTGTCTGGTTTGATATAATCTTGATTCATGTTAATTTTCCTTTTATCATTCGATTTTAGTTTATGAATGCGTCAATAAAGGTCGTATCCATAAAGGTAAAATCTTTAAAATTGTATTTTGACTCGTGTAAAATTTTGGAATCACCAATTCCTACACTCGTCATATTGGCACTATTTGCTGCTTGGACTCCTGCAACAGAGTCTTCAAAAACAATAGAATTATCGTTGCTCACATTCAGTAATTTGGCAGCTCTGACAAAAACTTCTGGATCTGGTTTGGCATTGGTTACGTCATTTCCGTCAACAATGGCATCAAACAAATGCAAAATATTCACCTTTTCTAAAATAGGGCGCGCATTTTTACTTGCAGAACCCAATGCAATTAATTGTTTTTTTTCTTTAATGTATTCTAAAATAGCCACTACGCCTGGAAGAATTTCAGTTTCATCCATATGTTCAATATAAGCGAGGTAATCTTCATTTTTTTGTGTAAGCCATTTGTTTTTGTTTTCTTCAGAAGCTTGAATATTTCCAAGTTTCAAAATGATATCTAACGAACGAACACGACTTACTCCTTTTAATTCTTCGTTGTGCTCGGGTGTGAATTCAACACCTAACTCGGCAGCTATTTTTTGCCAGGCCAAAAAATGATATCTGGCTGTATCAACAATAACACCGTCTAGGTCGAAAATGAATGCTTTTTTACTCATTTATTATAATTTTCGAATTGTCATTAATGGTGAGTGAAATGATCCCGGCAAGAATCATTGAAGCACCACCAATCAAAAGTGCATATATTGGTTCGCTGTTAAAAAATTTAGAAACTAAAAATCCTAAAATAGAGGCAGCTACTAATTGTGGAATTACAATAAAAAAGTTGAAAACTCCCATATAATATCCCATTTTACTGGATGGTAAAGATCCCGATAACATAGCATAAGGAACCGATAAAATACTTGCCCATGCAATTCCGACCCCAATCATGGGTAGCCATTCCATAGTAAAAACAGTAGGTTCAGAAATAAAATATACCGAAATTAATCCTAATCCGCCACACACAAGAGCGACAAAATGAGTAAATTTTCTACTGGTATATTTAGCTAACAAAGGCAATAAAAAAGCAGCAATAGCAGCAATCAAGTTATAGTTAGCAAACATTTCACCCACTTGATTTGCCCCTGTGTTATATGCTTCAGAGGTTGTGTCCGTAGTTTTGTATACGTGTTGAGTTACAGCTAACGTGGTATAAATCCACATAGAAAAAAGAGCAAACCAGGAAAAGAATTGTACCCAAGCCAATTGTTTCATGATTTTTGGCATGAACTGAAAATCGTTCATAATTGTAACAAATCCATTATTAGTTTTGTTCGATTTTTGCATTAACCCTGAAGTAAGCATAGCTATTCCACCCAAACCAATTAAACCTAAGGATAAAACATATAAATCTTTTTTCAAATCATATGTATAAATGGCAAATGAAAAAAGAATACTAATGGCTAAAAATAGAATGCCTTTTGTTAGGTGTGAGTTTCCATTAGATTGAAACCATTCCCTTGGGCGGACTTCTTTTTCAAACGTTGCTTTGTGATTTTTTTCAAATGCTTCAAGCTCTTCGGGTGAATACTCTTTTGAAGTTAAAACAGTCCATAAAACTGTGATTATAAAAACGATTCCTCCCAAATAGAAGGAATATTTTACAGAATCTGGTATAACCCCTAAAGGAGCAGTATTACTCACTCCAAAATAAGTAAAAATCAGCGGAAGTTTTGAGGCAAAGTAGGCACCAATTCCAATGAAAAAGCTTTGCATTGCAAAACCACTAGTTCGTTGCGAATCGGGAAGATTGTCTCCAACAAAAGCTCTAAACGGTTCCATGGAAACATTAATTGAGGCATCCATAATCCAAAGCATTCCAGCTGCAAACCATAAATAGGGTGAATTTGGCATAATAAACAAAGCAGTTGAAGCGAGAATGGCGCCTACTAAAAAATAGGGTTTTCTCCTGCCTAATTTGGTCCAAGTTCTGTCCGAAAAATATCCGATTATAGGTTGAACAATAAGTCCAGTCATTGGTGCGGCAACCCACAAAATTGGAATGTCGTCGATGTTTGCACCAAGAGTTTGAAAAATTCTACTAACATTTGAATTTTGCAAGGCAAAACCCATTTGTATTCCTAGAAATCCAAAACTCATGTTCCAGATTTGCCAGAAACTTAACCTACGCTTTTCCATTATCGTAATTTAATGATTTATAATACGATAAGCAAAGTGCTTATCAAAACTTTAATTTAGTTCGAAGTAAAAATACAAGCTTTGATAATTGTCGTAAAGATAATAAAGAAATTAAGATGGGATAATTTTGACTAAAAAAAATAGTAAAAGTGACTACGCAAACGTTTTTTGTTGATAAAAATCAATTATATGGTTGAATCTCTTTCTATCAATTCGGTTTCGATTACTTCGGTGCTATATTGTTCGTCTTGTTGTTCTTCTTCTTCAGATTCCAATCTATCGATGAGCATTTTAGCCGCTTTTCCACCCATTTTTATCCCATTTTGACTAACCGTTGAAATACTTGGAGTAGAATATTTTGAAATTATACCATCCGTAAATCCAATAATTGAGATTTCTTCTGGTACTTTTATATTGTGTTTTCGGGCTAATTTTATAGCTGTTACTGCAAATAGTTCGTTTACAGCAAAAATAGAATCTAATGAATTGTTTAGTATTAAATTTTCAATAGAAGCTTCAAAATTTTCGGTATCTTCAATTCTAAGAATTAAATTTTCATCTACTTTTATGTCATTGTTTTTTAGCGCTTTGACATAACCTTCGGTTCTAAGTTTGCCTACACTTACGTAGTCTACGGTTGTAATTAGTGCAATTTTTTTGAATCCTTTATCAATTAGAAATTGGGTGGCATTAAAAGCAGCTAAATTATCGTCAATAATTACTTTATCACACAAGATGTCATTGGTCACACGGTCAAACATCACTACAGGCATTCCCTGATTAATGACTTCGACGATGTGATGAAAATCTTTCTTTTGTTGAGTTTCTTTTGATAGCGACATAATAAAGCCATCAATACTTCCGTTGGCTAACATTTCCATGTTAATTACTTCTTTATCAAATGATTCGTCAGACAGACAAACAAGAACATTGTAGCCGTTTTCATTAGCAACACTTTCCACACCACTGATTACAGTGGCAAAAAAATGATGAATAATTTCAGGAATAATTATACAAATAGTCTTGGTTTTTTTGTTTTTTAAACTAAGTGCAATATTGTTGGGTTTGTAGTTGTAAAGTTTGGCAAAAGCTTGCACCTTTTGTCGGGTATCTTCACTTATCTCTAAACTGTTTTTCAATGATTTTGAAACGGTAGATATGGACACATCTAGTTCTTTGGCAATTTGTTTTAAAGTTACTTTTTTTCTCATCATTGTGAATGTGATAAATATTTAATTCTGAATAAAGGTATAAGATATTTTTCATTCCATCAATTTTAAGGTTAAATAAGTATAATAAACAGAAAGTTTTCAACACGAAAACGTTTTCGGTACACATTTAACGCATGTTTATTAGGTATATCCTAAATTTTACATAATTTTAACATTCGAAGTATAAGTACAAGCACAAAATTATTTTTTAACCTAAACAAAATGTATGAAAACAATTTACAAAAAGTTGTTATTTTTATTCCTAATGCTACCTTTTAGCGTTCTTGCACAGAACACTTTGAGTGGTGTTGTTCTTGATGCTAAATCAAATCAACCATTGCCAGGAGTAAACGTAGTAGTTCAAGGTGCTAATAGTAGCACATCAACAGATTTTGATGGAAAATTTAAAGTAGGAGGTCTTAAAAGTGGAGACAAAGTGGTCTTTTCTTACATAGGATATGACTCTAGTACTTTAAACTATTCAGGACAAAAAGAAGCGACTATTTCGCTTCAAGAAAGTGCCAACCAATTGCAGGAAGTGGTAGTTCAAGTCGGTTACGGTTCCGCAAGAAAGAAAGACGCAACAGGTTCAGTATCTGTGGTTACCGCTAAAGACTTTAATAGAGGTGCTATTTTATCAGCTGATCAACTTTTGGTAGGAAAAGTTGCCGGAGTTAGAATTACAAACGATGGAGGTCAGCCAGATACTGCGCCAAATATTAGAATTAGAGGTTTGTCTTCATTAAAAGCTGAAGCTGCACCCTTAATTGTTATTGATAATGTGCCAATTGACAATAGATTGGCTGCAGGACAAGGAAATCCATTGTCAATGATTAATCCAAATGACATTGAATCTTTTACCATATTAAAAGATGCTTCGGCAACAGCTATTTATGGTTCGAGAGCGTCCAATGGTGTAATTATTATTACTACAAAAAAAGGTTCGACAGGAAAACCTCAATTTAGTTATTCTTCTACTTTTTCATCTTCAAAGGCCACTAAATTAATTAATGTAAGAGATGGCAATCAATTCAGAGATTTTATTGTAAGCGAACATCCTGATTTAGTTAATAATTTAGGTATAGATGACCCAAGTAATTCTTTAGTGGATGATCCAGCAACACCTTCTGTAATAGAAGGAAGAATTTTATCAAACACCAATTGGCAAGATCAAATATTTAGAAATAGTTTTAGTCAGGATCACAATTTTAGTACAAAAGCGGCTATTTTTGGTGATGTGCCTTTCAGAGCTTCAATCGGGTATAATAATACGCAAGGGATTATCAAGACAAACGATTATTCTAGAATATCAGCTGGCTTTAAAGTGACTCCAAGTTTCTTTAACAAACATTTAAAAGTGGATGTGAATGCTAAAGGATTTAGTTCAAAAAAGAATGCCATTGATGTAGGAGCCAATATAGGTTCAGCATTAAATATGGATCCAACAAAACCAGTTTTTGGAGATGGTACTCCTGATAATCGATTTGGAGGGGCTAATGCTTACTACCAACTAGTATCAAATGATCAATTGCCTACTTGGGATGGGGTTTATCGTATAGAAGGTCAGTTAAATCCTTTAGCAAGATTAATGCAACGTGACCGTCCAGAAAGTATTGATAAGTTTTTAGGAAACATCGAGTTCGATTATAAAATGCATTTTTTACCTGAGTTAAGAGCAGTAGTGAATTTAGGTATTGAAACGTCTCAATCAAGTATTAGAGAGAATTTTTCGGATAGAGCTTTAGAAACTTATAGAATAGCTGAAACTACACCTATTTCTGATACTTATGTTTTTAACCCTGGTTTAAATTACAGCGAAAGACAAACGATTGATAACAAAACGATGGATGCTTATTTGATTTATTCGAAAAAGTTAACCGGTTTTGTTACCAGATTTGAAGGCCAAGCAGGACATACTTTTCAAAGTTTTGTTAATCAAGGTACACAAAGAAGATTTCAATATAATTTATCTACGGGGATAAGAGAACCTAACATTAATCCGCAAAACCCAGACAACAGGTACTATGGAAAAATGACCATGGAGTCTTATTTTGGTAGAGCTAATGTTGATTTATTAGACAAATATTTATTTACCTTTACTTTAAGAGCAGATGCCTCTTCATTATTCCCTTCAGATAGAAGATGGGGTTATTTTCCTGCTGCAGGTGTAGCTTGGAAATTGAAAGAAGAAAGTTTCTTAAAAAATTCTAAATTTTTTAATGATCTTAAATTGCGCATAGGATATGGAGTAACTGGTAACAGTGATATTCGAAACGAAAGTTATTATCCTTATACTGCATTCTTTAGCCCAGGAGATCCAAACGGACAATATTTACCTGGCGTTAATATTTATTCTGCAAATGCATTTAATCCTAATCTTACTTGGGAGGAAACAGCGACAACGAATGTTGGTTTAGATTTTGATTTATTTAAAAATGGAGTTTTATCAGGTAGTATTGATGCGTATGTTAGAAAAACGTCAAACCTATTGATAAGAGCACCATTCCCTCCAGGTCAATTTTTAACAAATGCCTTTACTAAAAATGGTGCTGATATGACTAATAAAGGTATTGAGGTTAGTTTGATAGGTAAAGTTATATCATCTGATGATATGAATTGGTCTATAAATGGTAATATTTCTTATAATATTGGTAATGTTGATAGAATTGATGGAGCATCAAGAGTTCAAGTTGAATCTGGAGGATCATTACCAGGGATTGGTAGACAATTGACCTATCATACTGTTGGTCAACAGCCACAAGCTGCATGGGTTTTTGAACAAGTTTATGATAATACTGGAAATCCAATTCCTGAAGTTTTTGTTGATAGAAATGGAGATGGTAGTATAACTGATGATGATAGATATTATGTGAATTTAATCCCAAATTGGACATTCGGATTTGGAACATCATTCAACTATAAAAACTTTGATTTCAATGCGAGTTTTAGAGGGCAATTAGGAGGAAATGTTTTCAATGCGGTTGAATATCAATATGGTTGGAACGATAGACCAAGACCTAATGCAGGAGGAGCAGCATTGAACAATAACTTAAATGGAACTTTACCTTTTGCAAATACAAATGGAAATACTGCAGTTTCAGATTATTTTATTAATGATGCTACTTTTTTACGTTGTGAAAGTATTTCTTTGGGCTATAAATTCGATAAGTTAGTAAAAGAAGCTTCAGTTCGTTTATATGTAGGTGCTAATAACTTATTCTTAATTACAAAATATTCAGGACAAGATCCAGAAAACTTTAACGGAATTGATAATAATTTTTATCCAAGACCAAGAGTATTTAATATGGGTGTAAATATTGAATTTTAAAAAATAAACTATGAAAAAAATATTTAGAAATTTAACAACAGCGTTTGTTATTTTAGCTTTTAGTTCTTGCTCAAATGAGTTAGATCAAAAGCCAGTAATTGGTGATTCTTTTGAAAATTTACTTCAACAAGATCCAAACGCGGCTAAAGGTTTGTTGTCTAGAATGTACGCAACTTTTGCCTTGACTGGACCTAGTGGACCAGGTAGTTCTGATATTCAGACTACGGATGCAGGAGAAAGTGGTTTCCTAAGAGGAATCATTAATTTACAAGATTTTTCAGCAGATGCAATGAAAAACCGATGGGGAGATGATGGATTAGATCAATTGACTACTACCTCAAATTGGACTCAAAATAACAAGTTCTTCAGGTATTTGTTTGACAGAGTATATTATACTGTGCCTCAAACAACCAATCTTATTTTAGCTTTAGAAAACACAAGCGTGCAAAACAAAGCATTATACATTAGTGAGTTACGTTTTTTACGTTCTTTGGCTTATTACTATATGATAGATTGTTTTGGAAAAGGCGTTTTAGTTACCACTGAAAATTATGGTACATCAACTCCATTGCCAGAAGCAACTAGAAGTCAACTGTTTAATTATGTAGAAAGTGAATTATTAGCCATCGAAAATGATTTGCCATTAACCAATGAATATGGTAGAGCTAATAGATCTGTTTGTAGAATGTTATTGGCAAAATTATATATGAATGCTGGTGTCTATACCGGTACTGAAAGATATAATGATGCATTGACGTATGTAAACAAAGTTATTACTGAAGGTGGTTACTCATTAGCCCCTAATTTTTTACAGAATTTTTCAGCAGACAATAATACGTCTCCAGAAGTTATCTTCCCTTTAATCGCAGATGCATTAACAAGTCAAAGTTTTGGTAATACTACCTATTTAGTAAACGGTAGTTTAAATTCTGATACAATGCCATTGAGCTTTTTTGGTGCAAATCAAGGCTGGGGCGGACACAGATCTACGAAAGCTTGGTATGGTTTGTTTGGGAATTTAAACACTTCGACTGATGCTAGAGCACAATTGTTTTGGACAGCAGGTCACTCTTTTGAAATGAATGATTATAAAGTATGGACAAATGGATATCCATCTACAAAATTCAGAAACACAAGTTTTTCGGGACCATCTACCGCTACAGGTTTCTCTAGTACAGATTTTCCATTGTTCCGTTTAGCAGATGCCTACTTAATGTATGCTGAATGTGTATTAAGAGGCGCAACAGGAGGTTCAATTTCGCAAGCACTTACTTATGTTAATGATATCAGAACTAGATCAGGTGCTAGCACTATTGCTCAATCCGATTTAATCTTAGATTTTATAATTGATGAAAGAGGAAGAGAATTGAACTTTGAAGGGCACAGAAGATCAGATTTAATTCGTTTTGGTAAATTTACAGGTGGTAGTTACTTATGGCCATGGAAAGGAAATGCTCAAAACGGAACTTCTATTCCTGATACATACAAACTATTCCCATTACCATTAACTGCTTTAGATGCGAATCCAAATTTAACGCAAAACCCGGGTTATTAATATTAAATAAAAACAATATGAAAAGTTTATTTAGAAAAACATTTTTACTAGCATTTATTGCCTTTGGAGTTTTATCATGCTCTGAAGACAGTAAAGATCCTATAGGGAAGTCAAGTGAGAACATCACTTTGTCAGCTCCTACAAGTGGCTCTTATACTTTACTTGCATCTAATGCAGGCGAGGAAGTATTCTTGGCTTCATGGACATCTGCTGACTTTGGATACCAAGCTGCCACAAACTATAAACTTCAAATGGTAAAAGCTTCAGAAACTTTTACAGGAACTAACATTCCAACATTTGATTTAGGAAATTACAGTTCTACTGCAGGTGCTACTTTTGAAAAGTCAATCACCGTTAGACAATTTAATGCTTTAACATTAGCTGCAAATCCCTCTGGAATTGGTTCTGCTGAAAGTTATAAAGTTAGAATTGTTGGGGTTGTAGGAGGTCAATTAAATTCGTCTGAAAATAACTTGCCAGATGCTATTTCACAAGAGGCGACAGTTACTGTTACCGCATACGACGCTTTTGATGAGTTTGATAGACTATATGTACCTGGTAACTATGGTGGTGCTAGCGGTTTTGCTGACTGGGCACCTGACAATGCTCCAAAATTGTTTTCAAAAGCGAATGATGGTAAATACGAAGGTTTTGTATGGATGAATAATCCATCACCTGAATTTAAATTTACGCCAGTACCATCATGGACAAATGACAAAGGAGAAAATGATCCTTCAGGCGCTTTTTCAGGAGTATTAGGGACAGCATCTAATATTAAACCAGCTGATGGAGCAGGTACCTATTTCTTCACAGTTAATTGGCCAGCATTAACATATACTATGGCTAAAAGACAAGTGGCAATGATCGGTGCAGCAACACCTAACGGTTGGGGAACACCTACTTATATGACATTTGACACCAATCCATCATCTCCTTATTACAGAATGTTTACTTTAGATTTAGCATTAACACAAGATGAATTTTTAATTCGTCTAAAAGATGATTGGTCTGAAAAAATGGGAACATTATCAGGAAATATGGAAACTCTTGCAGCTACTAATGCTAATGTAATTAAAATTGGAGGAGGAAATATGAAAGTCCCTGCTGCAGGAAATTACAAAATTGTTTTAGATGTAAGAAACTCTGCAAATTACAATTTGCGTTTAATTCCAAATTAACATTAAAAATTAAATAAAAAATATTTCCCGTCATTGATTTGGCGGGGAATGTTTTTTTTAAAAAGAATACTATGAAAAAGCTATTATTAATTTTAATGTTTTCAACTTTTGCTGCTCAAGCACAAGTGCAAACTATAACACCAACGGTTACTCCAAATCCATTTGAAAGAAATCAACAAATTACAATTACAGTTCAAGGAAGTCAAATTAATGAATCTACTTGGGGTGTAACTGGAAATGCATTATACCTTTGGGCTTGGATGCAAGATGCTAATGGGAATGGTATTGGTGATTGTCCTACTAACGGTTCTTGGACATCATCCTCAGAAACAAATAGAATGACATATAATTCTGGGTCTGATACCTATACAATGACATTTATTCCTCAGACTTTTTATAACAATACGGTTTTTGGAAGAATGGGTTTCCTTGTTAAAGCAAAAGATGGTTCTGGTGATAAAAAAACCAATGATAATATTTTTAATGTTGGTGCATTTCAAGTATCCTTATCTGCACCAGCAGAAAATAGTATTACAATAATTTCAACTCCAACTAATGCCAGTGTTGTTGCCAGTAATTCTGGCGGTGCTGCAACCTATACCTTAAAAGCAAATGGTGTTACTGTTAGTGGTCCTACCACTACAACATTTTTTACTGCTGGCCCTTTGGTGTCACAAAACACTATTTTTACACTAGAAACAACACAAGGAGCAACCACTGTTACAAAAAGATTTACGTATCTTTTTAATCCGGGGACACTTGGTGCAGCATTACCAAGTGGAATGGTAGATGGAATTAATTATGATTCAAATGATGCTACTACAGCTACTTTGGTTTTAAATGCTCCGTTTAAAGATTTTATATATGTTGCAGGTAGTTTTAATAATTGGCAGCCCACTGCTGCAGCTGCAATGAAAAAAGATCCTACTTCAGGAAAATTTTGGTTAACGCTTACTGGCTTAACACCAGGTCAAGTACATACCTACCAATATTGGGTATGCGATGTTACTAGTAGACCGACCAATTCTCCCGCTGTTGTAAAAACGGCAGATCCTTTTTCTACTTTAGTACTGTCACCTTTTGATGATCCAGAAATTGCAACATTAGGAGTTTTTCCTAATCTTCCAACATATCCTACCGGACAAGAAAGAGAAGTTTCTGTACTTCAAACTGGATCTAATACCTTATTTTCATATAATTGGAGTAGTGCTACAACTAACTTTGTAAAACCAAAGAAAAAGGATTTAGTGTTTTATGAAATTTTAGTTCGTGACTTTGATGCTAACAGATCATATCAAGATTTAATTAATAAAATCGATTATTTTAAAAACTTAAATATTAATGCAATCAAAATAATGCCAGTGATGGAATTTGAAGGTAATTTAAGTTGGGGCTATAATACGGTTTTTCACATGGCATTAGATAAGCGCTATGGTCCGCCAGCAAAACTTAAAGAGTTTATTGATTTATGTCATCAAAACGGAATAGCTGTAATACTTGATTTAGCTTTAAACCACGTTTTTGGTCGTTCACCACTTGAAAGAATGTGGATGCTAGATACTGATGGTGATGGTTGGGCAAATGGAACTGGTTTTAGGGTTTCTTCTGAAAATCCTTATGTTAACCAAGACGCCATGCACTCATATAGTGTTGGAAGTGATTTAAATCATTTTAGAGAAACTGGAATAGGAGGAAATCTTACGAATACATACGCCATTAGAACTATCCAATATTGGATTAATGAGTTTAAAATTGATGGGTATCGTTGGGATTTAACCAAAGGATTTACACAACAATGCCCTCCTAATGTTGCCGGAGGTCAAGAAACATGCACTAATGGGTATCGCTCTGATCGTGTAGCCAAAATGAAATGGTATGCTGACAATCAATGGGCTGCTGATCCAAATTCATTAGTAATTTTCGAGCATTTAGGAACAGGTGGATCCTCAGATGAAGAAAATGAATGGGCAAATTACCAAAGAAGCGGAGACAACAAAGGTATAATGCAATGGCGTAAAATGACCGATCCGTATGCCAATTTATTAAAAGGTAATTTTGGAGATATTTCTGGTGTTGCCGAGTCAACAAGTAGATTTATAGGTTATGCTGAAAGTCATGACGAAGAACGTGTGGTATATAAAGCATTAAATGAAGCTGGACAAACACAAGGGAATTTAGCTAAAGTGTTACAAAGGTTACCAGCAATGGGATCAATGTTATTCATGGTTCCAGGACCAAAAATGATGTGGCATTTTGGTGAACTTGGATGGGATAAATCATTATTTACTTGTAGTAATGGTACGGTACAATTTAATGACGGATGTAAATTAGATACCAAACCACAACCTCAATGGACAGAAAATTGGTTAAACAATCCTGCAAGAGCTAATGTATACAATCAATGGGCGCGTCAAATTGATATAAGAATCAATGAAGATGTATTTGAAAACGGACAATATTCTTGGAATTTTAATGCCATTGGTAGTCCTAGGATAGATGTTTGGACTTCTACTTCGCAAACAGCTGCATTAAGTTATGTGTTTGTAAGAACCAATTTTTCAGACAATACGTTAAATACCTCTGGTGGTTTTCCTTTCACAGGAATGTGGTATAATTTAATAGATAATACACCAGTTAATGTAACTTCTTTATCGCAAAATATTTCTATCGAACCGGGTGGCTATAGGGTTTATGGCAATAAACAGTCATCATTAAGTTCGCAAGAATTGGATAGAATTACTAATCTAAGTATATATCCAAATCCAACATCAGGAACATTTAGTATTAACCATTTAGTAACTAATGTTGAAATATACTCTATAACTGGACAATTGGTAAAATCTTTTGATTCTATTCCTTCTGAGAATTATCAGTTTGATGTCAATGATTTATCTAATGGAGTTTATTTGGTAAAAGCTGTAGATGAAAACAATAGTTCAAAAACTATGAAATTAATTAAACAATAAAATAGTTAGAGTTAGTAATAATTAGTTTGTTTAGAAGCCACGTTTGTATGAACGTGGCTTTTTTTATGTAAAATATATGCTTTATGTTTTTTTTGTATGACTTATGAATATTATTTTTGTCCAATGAAAAAGCCATCAAAATCGATAGTTGCTAAATTTCTTAAAATCACTGGAATAACAGTTGGAATAATTCTATTGTTACTTTTTTTGATTCCAATACTATTTCCAGGAAGAATAGCCGAAGAGGTAAAGTCTTTTGCCAACCAAAAACTGAACGGAGAATTAAATTTTAAAGAAGCTAATCTTTCTTTTTTTAATCATTTTCCTTCACTAACCTTAACACTTACCGATTTTTCTCTAAAAGGTTCTGCACCTTACCAAAATGAAAATTTAATTGCGGCTAATGAAGTCGCGTTTGGAATCAATATTAAATCATTGTTATTTGATACAACAGTAAACATCGACAAAATCTATCTTTCAGATGCATTAGTTAATGTTAAAGTAAATGCGAAAGGACAAGCCAATTACAATGTCTATAATGCAGAAACCAAAACAACCCCTAAAAAAAATTCTGATTCCTCCTTACGCCTCGAAAAAATTGCAATCGAAAACACACATATTATTTATGACGATAAGTCTACAAAAATCTTAATCGATGCCAAAGGATTTAATTATATTGGGAATGGCGATTTAGACAAAGCAATTTTCGATTTATATACGGAAGCCCATATAGAAGATTTCGATTTTACTTATGATGGTCAACAATATCTTAAAAATAAAAAAGTTAATGCTGATTTGATTACCAAAATCAATACCAATTCCTTAGCATTTGTCTTTGAACAGAATAATTTAAAAATCAACAAACTTCCCGTAGAGTTCAAAGGTAAGTTTGATTTTCTGAGTAATGGGTATGCAATGGATTTTAAAATTCAATCGGATGATAGCAAGCTTAATGATTTCTTTACCGCAATGCCGCCCAGTTATGTTACATGGTTGGATAAAACAAAAGTAAAAGGAAGAACAGATATACTTTTAACTCTCAAAGGGAAATACATAGCTTCCACAAACCAAAAACCCGATTTGGCATTCAATATTAAAATTCGAGATGGATTTATTAATTATAAAGACGCGCCTTTCCCAGCTTCAAATGTCTTTTTGAATTTTGACACCAAGTTACCGTCACTCGATACTGAAAAACTTCAAGTTAATCTTGATTCTATTTTCTTTACAGTAGATAAAGATTATTTCAAAGCCATACTAAAAACACAAGGATTGTCTAAACCAAAAATAGAAGCTCAAATTCAAACAAAAATCAATTTGGCCAAAATGGATAGGGCTCTCGGTATCGAGAATATGGATTTACGTGGAATTTTGAATGTGAATTTAAAATCTAACGGAATTTATGACAAGCAAAACAATAAAATTCCGGTGACTAATGGTCAGTTTTCTTTAATTACCGGTTATGTCAAAAGTATTTATTATCCAGAACCAATCAAGAATATCAATCTTTTAGCCACCATTTCCGATAAGGAAGGAACGGTTAAAGATTTAAAAGTCAAAATCCATAAAGCATCTTTAGATTTTGAACGAAAGCCAATATATGTTAAAGCATTGTTGAGCAATTTTGAAAACATCCGATATGATATAAGAGCTAAAGGAGAACTCAATTTGGCTAGAATTTATAAAGTATTTTCCCGTAAAGGATTAGATTTAGAAGGATATATAAATGCAGATGTGGCGTTCAAAGGTTCTCAGAACGACGCAATGACGGGCAATTACAAAAACCTTCAAAATAGTGGCACACTTCGATTAAGAAATATCAAAACTACTTCTGAATTTTTACCAAAACCATTTGTGATTAAACAAGGAACCTTTGTTTTTAACCAAGACAAAATGAATTTTCATTACTTCTCGGCAACTTATGGTCAATCTGATTTCAAAATGTCGGGCTATTTGCAAAATGTAATCGATTATGCCTTGACCGATAATGCTGTTTTAAAAGGAAATTTTACACTGAAGTCAGATTATATAAATGTAGATGAGTTTATGTCCAATGCTACAGTTACTTTGCCTTCCGAAAACATGGCTGATGCCATTTCACCAGTTGCTTCGGGTGTTGTGGTAGTTCCACCCAATTTTGATATTCAATTTGATGCAACTGCAGATAAAGTCAATCTTGATAATCTAATTCTCGAAAAATTAAACGGAAGTATGGCAATCTCCCAAGGTAAGCTAGTGCTCAATAATAGTAGTGTTGACATTATTGGTTGTAATGTGAAAACAGAGCTGGTCTATCAAAGTGAATCTCCCAGTAGAGCTAATTTCGATTTCAAGATAGCGGCTCAAAATTTTGATGTGCAACGTGCTTATAAAGAGGTAAAATTATTCCGTGAAATGGCTTCAGCTGCTGAAAATGCCGAAGGAATTATTTCTCTTGATTATAAAGTGGCGGGAAAACTCAACGAAAACATGCAGCCCATTTTTCCGTCGCTTACTGGTGGAGGAACTCTTTCCGTAAAAAATGTAAGAATGCAAGGGTTTAAACTCTTTGGCGCAGTTAGTGAAAAAACGGGGAAAGAAGCAATTAACAATCCCGATTTATCTAAAGTTGATATCAAAACAACCATTAAAAATAACCTCATTACCATCGAAAGATTCAAATTTAAAGTGGCAGGTTTTCGTCCAAGAATGGAAGGTCAAACTAGTTTCGATGGTGCTTTAAACATAAAGATGCGATTGGGATTACCGCCTTTAGGCATCATCGGAATTCCGATGAAGATTACAGGAACCAAAGATGATCCTAAAGTAAGTTTCGGAAGAAAATCGGAGGATTTAAAAGAAACCAAATACGAGGAAGCACAGGATACAACTTCCCATGCAATATCTCTTACTCAAACCACAAATCCTAAACCATGAGTAACGCAATCGCAGGGTTTTCAAAACTAAACAAAGAGGAAAAAATAAATTGGATAGCTAATGAATATTTTACCCATCCAAAAGAAGCAATTTTAACTATTAAACAGTATTGGAATAACGATGCTAAACTACAGCAACTTCACGATGAGTTTATAGAAAACACCATTTCCAATTTCTATTTACCTTTGGGAATTGCGCCTAATTTTCTAATCAATGGAAAATATTTTTCAGTTCCTATGGCTATTGAAGAAAGTTCGGTGGTAGCTGCTGCTGCAAAATCAGCTAAGTATTGGTCTACTCGTGGCGGATTCAAAGCCACCGTTTTAAATACCGAAAAAATAGGGCAGGTGCATTTTATGTTTACTGGAGATACTCTAAAATTGGAACATTTTTTTAATACCATTAAATCAAATTTAATTGCCTCTACCGAAAGTATTACGGCAAATATGCAAAAGCGTGGCGGTGGAATTACCTCTTTAGAACTTCGAAATAAAACGACCGAATTAGAAAATTATTTTCAATTGCACGCTACTTTTGAAACTAAAGATAGCATGGGTGCTAATTTTATTAATTCGTGCTTAGAACAATTGGCTAAAACATTCAAAGAAGAAGCATCAAACTATTCCGATTTTAATGAAGTTGAAAAAGACCTCACCATTGTGATGAGCATTCTTTCTAACTATGTTCCTAATTGTGTTGTTCGTGCCGAAGTTTCCTGTCCGATAGCAGAATTAGCCGAAAATTTGCCCGCTGGCAGGCAAGGAAAAATTGAAAATCCAGAAGAGTTTGCCGAAAAATTTTTACAGGCAGTTCGCATTGCCGAGATTGAACCGTTTAGAGCCGTAACGCATAATAAAGGAATTATGAATGGCGTTGATGCCGTAGTGTTAGCAACAGGTAATGATTTTCGTGCTGTAGAAGCCGGAGTTCATGCTTATGCGTCTCGAAACGGAACCTATTCGAGCTTATCTCACGCTAAAATCGAAAACGGAATATTCACTTTTTGGATGGAAATTCCACTCGCATTAGGAACCGTTGGCGGATTAACCTCTTTGCATCCCTTAGTAAAAATTGCATTGGGGATTTTAGGAAAACCATCCGCGCAAGAATTAATGCAGGTTGTAGCCGTAACCGGTTTGGCACAAAATTTTGCAGCGCTTCGTTCGCTCACAACTACGGGTATTCAAGAAGGACACATGAAAATGCACATCAATAACATTCTAAATCAATATCAAACCACTGCCGAAGAACGAAAATTGATTAAAAATCATTTTGAAAATAATGCAATTTCACATGCGACCGTAGTTACATTTATTGAAAATTTAAGAAAATAAAACTGAAACTAGTTCAGCATAAATGACTCAAACTTTTTACAGCAACGGAAAACTCCTCATTACAGGAGAATATTTAGTACTCGATGGTGCTAAAGCATTTGCCTTGCCTACCAAGTTTGGTCAAAATTTAATCATTCAAGAAGGCACAGGCCAATTGATTCATTGGAATAGTTTTGATAGCGATGGAAGCATTTGGTTTGAAGACACCATCTCATTTTCATCAGTTATCCAAAAAGAACACTTTGAAGACGTAAAAACGATTAAAAATACCTTAATCGAAATTTTGCACGAGGCCTATTTAATGAATTCGGATTTCATTACAAAAGCAAACGGATATTCCATCAAAACAGAGTTAACCTTTCCCAAATTTTGGGGTTTAGGAACCTCGTCTACCTTAATCAACAATATTGCTCAATGGTTGCAAATTGATGCGTTTGAGCTTCTTAAAAAAAGTTTTGGCGGAAGCGGATACGACATTGCCTGTGCTCAAAATAATACGCCTATTATTTATCAGATAGTAAATGAAAAACCCGTTCTAGAAACTATAAACTTCAATCCAGAATTTACCGATAAAATATTTTTTGTTTACCTAAATCAAAAGCAAAATAGCAAAGCTGCAATCGCTGCGTATTATGGAAAAAACGGAGTTATCGACAAAAGCATAGCAACAATCAATACAATTACCCAAGCTGTAATTAAGGCTAGTTCGGCAAAAGAATTTGCAATCGCTTTGCAAAATCACGAAATTCAAATGAGTAATATTTTAGAAATGACAACGGTTAAAGAAGCCCTTTTTCCCGATTTTGATGGCGTTATAAAAAGTCTCGGTGCTTGGGGAGGCGATTTTGTGCTTAGTATTTCTAAAGAAAATCCAACCCACTATTTCAAAAGCAAAGGATATCCTATTGTTATTCCCTATTCGGAGATGATTTTATAAATAAGGAGCAGCACTTTTGTTTATCTTTCAATCCTCTTCCCGCCATTCGCTCCGCACGGCGGATTGCTGCTGTCGGGGCTATAAAAGCAGTAGGTCGTTCTATCAACTTCCACAAATTATCTAGCTGTTAATAGTCAAAATACCAGTTAAAGATATCACAACGCAATCCTAAAGAAACCCATGTAGTAGCTTCTTTAAAAGCAGAAGCTGTTTCCGTACTCGGATTAAAATCTCTGTAAATTAAACTACCAAAAAGTTTCATGTTGGTAGAAGGATTTAGTAAATAACCGGCTTGTAAATCGGCAATAAAAATAGTGGTTTTGTTACCTTGTCCAATGTTGACGCCAGTATCAAAAGGGCGATTGTCGTTATAACTTAAATAGATATTGCTTCCGTAATTAAAGTTGTCAGTAGTAGTATTTAAATCCAAGCCACGTGTGCCAAGAGTAATTTTAGCATCGGCAAAATAACGTCCTTTATGATAACGAGCAATGGCAATAAACTCTTTGAAATTGCCACCCCAATTATGACCTAAGCTTTGGTTGTTATGACCGTAATTGGTTATTGCTTCGCTATGAGCATACACATAAGGACGAACATGGTTGTACTCAGCTTGTAGTAGTAAATTTTTGATATTAAAAGCGTTATAATATTTAACACCCAATTGATAACCATATTTATTTTTCCAACTTTTATTCCCGGCTTTTACATCATTTAAGGAGAATTCATCCAATAAAAACTGTCCGTAAACATTAATTTGATTACTTAATTTGTATTTAGAGGTCAAGCCCAACAAAGCATTTCCACTTCGTGCCGAAGAAGTGAATTCAACAGTGCGATAGAAGATGATTGGATTGGCAAAACTCATATCAAAACCACGATTGTTTCTATTGGTCCAAACCACGGATTCAAATAAACCAATATTCCATCGGTTGGTAACATTTAAACTTAAATAATGACTTGCGGCAAATTTAGTAGCATAGGTTCTGTCATCCGTAACTTCTGTACGAACGTCCTTAAGCCAAGTATAAATATTGGTGTATTTTATTTTCCAAAAGGTTGTATTCAATTTAAGATAAGGATACGGACTTGCACCATCTCCCAAAAGTAAAGAACGATAGCCATCGCCTATAAAATTTTTACCGTAACCTAAATTAAGATTGATAAATTTACTTGGCGTATAAGACAAATTGGCCTCTGCCATTGGAAAATCATAGGCATCCGTTTTGAATTCTTTAGCAATTCCGATTCCGGGAATAATTGCAGGATTACCTCCATTAGGTTTTATCGATTCAGCATAACTATTAAAATAATCGGCAAATCGTCCTTGACTTTCATAAATGGTTGTGGTAAAATTCAACTCTTTTCCCAATCCACCATTAAATTGAATTCCACGTGTATTTATAAAAGTGCTTACGTCATTTGTTGAACTGCTTCGCCCAAGTTGAAGGTCAAATATCGGATTCAAAGTAAACCAATAATCCTCTCCCTGAATTTCTACTAAGTTCTCATTCAATACTTTTTTTCCCCACCAATTTTGTTTGTTTACTGCCAAGTCTTTTCTGGCAGTTTGTAAATTGTAATATTTATTCACATCTGCATAGGCATAGGGTTTGGAACTGGTGTGATTGTTTGCTCCAATTTGATTCATTTCATCATCAAACTGAGCATAATAACTATGCGAAAACGGAATATTGATATGGCTTTCGAATTGAGGATTTTCAAATTTTTTATATTTAATACTATCCAGTTCCGTTAATTGTATATTGTTTGGCTTGAAGGTTTCTGATTTTTTTTCGGTTAATGCTTCTGCTTCCTTTTGGGATTTCCTATCGGCTACACTTTGTAACGGAAAACTAATTTTAATGGTATATTTTGAATAGGTTGGATTTCCATTATACGTCGCTGGAGTTATTTTTGGCATTTTATCAAAAACTCTTTTACTCTCAGAGACTAATGACTCATCTACTGCATCTATATAAAGAACTTTAAAATTTCCTTTGTCACTTACTTCAAATAGTACTATGATAGTACCTTTATAATCATTCTTTTTAAGGTTGTCTGGCATTTTGAAATTGTTGAAAACAAAATTCTGAACTTCATTATAAAAACAGGTTTCTATTTCTTGTCCTTGCAATCCTTCACAAGACGGAAAAATCGGGAACTTTTCTGTGTTTTTTTGTGATACCTGTGCGGTAATGATACTTGTTATAAATAGAAGTAGGAGCGGAAGTATTTTCTTCATTTTTAATAATTATATCAATTTGAACTATTGATTTATGTTGATGGGGTAAAAGTAAAAAAAATCCCGTCTGCAACTATATCGAGACGGGACAATTTTATTTGTTAATGTTAGCTGTTTTTTTTCTTTTTAACAAAAAGAAAAGTGCAAAACCTAATGATGCACCTGTTATGTTTGCGAAAACATCCTTTAAGTCTGCTTGTCTTGTAGTGGTAATAGTTTCTTGTAAGATTTCAATGATTATACCATATACAATAGAGATTAGTACAATTTGAAATATTTTATGAAGTATTATCTCCTTAAATTTAGTTGTAATATAATATCCCCAAAGAATTGTAAAAACTAAATGAAAGATAGTATGTACATATTTATCAGTGCCAGTAACCCCAAAAGAAGGTAACTTACTAAATGTAATTAAGCATAAAAAACCAATTAAAATTGTCCAGCCAATGGCTAAAACAAAAACTGTTTTTTTAAGCACCAATAAGTTCTTTGTAGGTATCACTCGATAGTAATTCTTCAATTTCTGAAGCGTTAGCTATTTTTACTTTTACCATCCATCCTTTTCCATAAGGATCTGTATTTACATCTTCTGGGCTTGCTTCTAGGGCATCATTAAATTCGATGATTTCTCCTGATAATGGCAAAAATAAATCTGAAACGGTTTTTACAGCTTCTACTGTACCAAATACTTCATCTTTATCAAGGCTTTGGTCTAAAGTTTCCACTTCTACATACACAATGTCGCCTAATTCTTTTTGTGCAAAATCTGTAATGCCAACAGTAGCGATGTCGCCATCAATTAAAACCCATTCATGGTCTTTAGTATATTTTAAATTGCTCGGTATATTCATTTGATAAAAATTTTAGATTGTAAAGATACTATTTGATATTAAATATTTTTTTAATTAATTGTTAGTTTCCAAAATTATATCTCATTGTAAATCCGCCTCTAATATTGGTTAATGGGAATGAGGTAGAGATAACAGGTTTAGAGAATGAATGGTCATAAAAGAAAATAGCGGTAAGATTTTTACTTAAGGAGTAATCAGCCGTTAATTTTGCAGACCATAAATTTTGTCCGCCACCTAATTGATTATTGTCATAATCTAAATAACGCACAATAGTTTTATTATTTCTGTAGGAGAAATCAATTCTCATATTAATATCACTTTTAATAATTCCGGTTGGGTTGTCTGCCAATTTAGAAGAAAAAATAACATCTTTAAATCGATATCCTAAACCAACAATATATTCTCTTCCTTGCACCTCAGTCAATAAATTATTATCAAAACTCAATGACATACTTCTATCTTTCTTAATTTCGGCCAATACCTTAAAGGCATTTTTCATCTCAAAATCAATTCGAATTAACGGATTAAATTGTTCTACTAAATTTACATTTCCTATGATGTCTCTGTTAATGAAGTTTCCAAATCCACCATTGTCTTGGGTAGGAGTTGTTGCATTATAATCAAGATTAGAACGGAAAGAATTAATAGTATACGAAGCTCTATAAGCATGTTGAATAGAGAAGCGTTTGAATTTTTCTTTAAAGAAACCATAGCGCATTAAACCACTATACTTAATGGTCCAGTTTGGAATAGGGATATTTCTTAATGCATCTAAAGAAACTCCAAGTCCAGCTTCTCCTCCTTTATGATTTGTTATGCCAAAACCTGTATAAGCTGCTAAAAATGCCGGAATTAAAACTTCTTGATTATTTTTTCCAAAACCAACGGGATAACCAGCATTGGCGTTGTAGAAATTATATTTTGGGTCATTCGGATCAGTAGGAATAGGATTGGCACCATCACCATATCTTGGAATACTAGAACCATAATATTGAGAAGCTAATCTTTCAGCAATCAGAATTCGGTTTTCTCTAAAGTCCTGAAAAGCTGAAGAATAGTTTTCATCACTTGCCTTAAAGGATGTTTTTAGCATCACAGTTGAAATCGAGAAATTTCCAAAATTATAAGGTGATTGTGGCAGATAATTCCCTGAAGAATCTACGTTATATTGCTCGGAGAAATTATTGGCATAGGTTCTGTCTGCAGCCAAATCAATTTTAAAATCGGGAAACAAATCTATATTAGCCGTTAAGTTGAGCGTAGTAGTAATGACATTGGTATAGTTTTGATTAAAATCGGGTGAAGAAGTCAACCATCCTCTTTTGGCAGCATCAAAACGAACATCATCTTGTACTCCAAAAACAAAACCTAAACTTGGATTTGTTGTTCCGAAAAATCCTAAACTTGGTAAATAACCCGGAAGCATGGTGCCTTCATTTCGAGTGTAATTTATCTGTACATTTTTTACACTTGTCAAAACCCCTTTTAATCCATCTAAAAAGATATTGCTAGATTTTGCGGGTTGCACTTTTGTATTTACGATTTTTTCTCCTGGTTTTGGAGCACTTGATGGTTTAGCGGGTTTGGCTGCTGTCTTTTTACCTAACCCAATATATTTATAAAAAGTTTCCATATTCAAAACCGTGTTCAAACGATGTGAACCAGCATTTTGAATAGTATTTCCTAAATTATAAAACACACCTGGTTCTGTTGAAGATTCTACATTAGCAAAACCTAATGGAGCTCTTTGCCAACTGAAATCACCGGTGTAGGTGTAAGTAGATTTTACAAATGCTAAAAAAGGGATTTTATTAATGGGTAATTCATAATTTACAACGATTTGTTGATTGTGTTGATCAGGCAATCCAATGTTCCAAAAATCTGTCCATATGGTGTAACTGTTGTCTGGCACATTGTTTTCATCCATATACGTTCTTACAATATTACGGGTAGAAGCAGTGTAGTTGATTTTTAATGCTTTGGTTAGATTGTAATTAAATCCATATTGGTAATTAAATAAATAGTTCCTCCTGTATAATGGATCTAGAGCAATTCCAGCGACATCAACTTGTCTGAATTGTTGTTTGTTATATTGTCTGATGATATTGCTACTAAAAGAAATGTTAGACGGAAGATAATTAAAGTTGAAATCACTCAGTAGTTTCCAATAAGAACTTTTCTTCATGAACTTTGTTTTCTTGAAGGGTTCAATTGGTTTGTTTTGGAACGAATAGGTATAGTCAACGGTCGTATTTACTTGTTGATCAATAAAATTCTCTATTTCAAAATTACTTTTTTCAATTTGATTATAGGAATACGATAACGTTAAGTTTTCTGGGTCATAGATGTGTTGTTTTTGCTCAGGAGCTCTTTCCTTTTTTACACCAATAAAGTTGATACTTTTTCTTTTGGTATAATCAGTGGCTCGGCTTCTTATATTATCTCTTTCTGCCGCATCAGGCGTATTGTCTAATAATTGTTGTAATCGTATGTCTTGATTGAAAGGATCAAATTCGGGAGTAATTATTTCTTCTCCAACCGCATAATTAAAAGGTAAATTTATGCCCCATTTTTTAGGTAAAAGTTTTCCTAAACTAAAGTTGGTTACAATATTATATTGTAGCATATCTTCTCGACTTCTTTCTTGTGGACTTTGTTCAATAGCTCCAAAGCCAATAGTACTCATTCTCCCGGTTGCCGAAATTGTTGCAAAATCAGCTAAATTAGTATCGATGTTTAATACAGCTGCAGAACCACCTTTATTGTTCATATCGGCAAGACGCAATTCATTAAACCAAACTTCACCTCGAACTCTATCTGTATGATTGTTTTTTATACCTACCATTAACGTTCGAACTAATCCAAAATTTGGATTTCCTTTAACACCAATTCGTAGCGGACCACGATCAGCAATTCCAGCTAATGAAGGATCTAATTCGAAATCATCTTTAAATAAAACACCATCAACAAAATCTCCTGGTGCAGCACTCATAGCAAGGATTTTAATTTTAGTCAATAAAGAGGTTGGCAAATCAATCTCATTTATATTGGGCCAAATTATTTCCGCTACAGTTTCTGCATTTCCAGAAGGAGTCCCTTCGGGCGTTACTTTTAAGGGTATTTCAACTTGATAGTAATTGTTTGTAAAATCGTTTCCAAACCTTATGAACGCTTTCATTTGATTGTCTTGCAGCGGTGTTGGGTCGGTTGGTGAAGGCAAGGCTTCAGCATGCAAAAACATTTTGATTTTATTGTACTGACGCATGTCAACATCAACATTTTTAAAAACAGCTCTTGAGTCTCCTACTTCTAAACCACCTGTCCCTGCTGGTGTTCCAGAAGCGCGTAGCGCAAGAGATTGTTCATTCTGATTAAGTATTTGCTGGCCTAGAGCAACCTGTTCTCTTATTACTCCTGGAGGCGAAACATAAGGTATAGGATCACGTTGTGCATTTTCTTCAATATTAACGGCTAATACATCAAAATTAGTATTGTCATCTGACGGATTAGCATCTGTAGATTGTAACGTGTTTTCATAACGTCTCCACTCACCACGAACTAAATCTAAAGCACCAAATCGAACTGTGATAGGTTTACTAAATCCGGTCATAAACATTCTCATAAATCGAATGGAACGAAAATCAGATATACTACCGATTACATTGGTAGGTTGTGAAACGGGTATTTTAAATTGATACCATCTTGCTTCAGTTGCTATTCCGTTGGGAACAGCCGTTCCGTCAATAACTGTTTCAACAATATCTGTAATAAAGTTCTGTCCAACAGTCATTCCAGGTTTCATTTCAATTTTGTATTCAAAGTACGCATTGGCTTCATTCATGGTATTATCCCTATTGATGTCTTCAACATCAGGAAGTGTTGTAGATCCTCTATTGGTATCAGATACCCCAACAGGCGAATTTCCTTGAGTACCATTGTACTCTTTATAACGGTCAAAGATTGTGGAACCAGGGGCATTTAAAAAATATTGATAGTTATCCGCAGCAGGGTCATTTAATGAGGCAAAACCGGGGTCTATTCCGGCAAGTGCTCTTTCTCCCTGATCATTTACACCATCTAATCCAATATCTTGTGAAGCTCTGTTTGCACCGTCAACATCAAAAGCATAGATTAACGATTGTGAAGATGGAACTCTACCCCAAACCGTTGGGTTGGTAGTATTGGTTATTGTAGGGTTAGCAGGTAATCCGTTTTCGAATTGCTTACGGGAATCTTTTAGAACGTCTTCAGATATTTCACCAAGATTAAAATAAATACTTCCAGTATTGGCTTGGTCTGCCGTTGCCGTTGGATTTCCTGGGTCAAAATAGGGGTCTAATACCCAAAATTGGATATACTCTACATTACTTTGTTCAAAATTGGTAGAGTTGATGGCGCGCATAATTCCACCAAAATTTTTCTTAGGATCAGCAAAACCTCCTGGGCTTAGCGCTTGTGGATTATAATTATACGGACCTCTTTCTTCGGGAAAATAGGATAAATCTAAAGTGTTAATTACCTGAGATTGTCCAATCTGAATATTGGTTAACGGAAACAATTCTCGGTTAAAGATTCTTCTAGTATTGTTTGCCGAAATCCCATCCTGTCCTACATCTCCTGGAGTTTGAACATAAAGAGTTGGGTCTATACTATACCAGTTTAATCGGGCTCTTTTGTATCCATATGTTAAGTCAATTGCAGCAGAGCCAAAGTCGTCGTAATCTGCTATAGCAGGTCTTTTTGGAGTTGATGATAAGCTCCAAGATAGTGCCGACCGCATATCAATTGTGGTTTGAGAACCTTCAAAATCATCTACATAAACGGTAGCTTCACCTTCAAATTGATCATTTTTAGAGGCAGCTGGTTTTAAAAATGCCATTTCTCCACGTAACGAAAAGTTTGATGGAACATCAGTATCAATATTGGGTAATTTATTCACCAAACGGGTTAAGAAAGGAACTTCTGTTGAATAGGTGGTATTAAAACCAAAAATAGTATTGTTTACCGATTCTTGTCCATAATTTGATTTGTTGGTAAGCGGTCTTTCGGTCATTTTAATTAATGTAGCTCCCAATAATAATTTTTCAGAGAATTTGTGTTCTACATTAACCCCAATAAACCTTCTTGTTTGTTGACCAAAATTGGCGTTGTTTTCTACAGATACTTGGATAGGAGTATTTGATGCTTGAAGCGATGGGTCTAAGATTTGTACCCTTCCGGCTTGGTAATTAACACTATAATCGATACCTTCTTGAAGTACTCTTCCTCCTGCGGTAACAACCACTGATCCTCTCGGAACATTGAAGGCACCAATAGGGATTCCGTCTCCACCAGATGATTTATACCTTCCTTTTAATTGAAATTTATTTTTTTCGGCATCTTGCAAAGCGGCAGCTTGCGTACTCGCATACATGCTTCTGAAAACATATTTTGCTTGATTACCATTGTAAGTAGTAGGGTCAAAATAATTACCGGTATCTGATGGTAATTTTAGTTTATCATAAAGTAATTTACCAAATGGTTCAACAGTTGTAAAAATAATTCGACCATTTTGTTGATCAACGGTTAATCCCGGTACAAAATCAAAAAAACCATCACCGCCAGTTTGTGGGTCATTATTAAAATTGAGTTTATCAACATTCAATACTTTTAAAAGAGGTGTTTCAGACACTTCATTTCCCGGAGGTGTTGTAGGACTTGCAGGGAAAGGTGTTCCGGCAACTGGACTAATATAATTTATAGGAGATGGATCCGTATATAAAATATTAAATCTGAAATCTTCTTGTTGTAATTGGTAACCTCCTTGAATTTGATAAATGTTTTTCATCATCAGGTTCCAAATCGGTTTTTGAACATTAGTCAAGTTGCTTTTCAGCATTTTTAAAATCAAACTTTGAGAAGATATATTTTGCGAATCAGTTCCGCCGTCTGTAATTACAGTAGCATCTACACCATCAGTTCCAAATTCACCTACTTGATAAACATCATCACCAATGGTATATTGAAAGGCAACGGCCAATACTTCATCATTAGATAATCGTTGCTGTAATGAGATGTAGCCTAATTGAGGATTGAATGTATATTCATTAGCCGCTAATTTTCGGGCGTTTTCTAATTTTGAATAATCCGTTCCTTCATCTACTGGATTAAGGTTGTTAAAACCCGCACTGGCAGTTACGATATCTCTAATGTTTCCATTTAATAATCCACCACCAGTAGTTATTAATTTTGGATCGTATTTGTTATTTCTGTTATCAGAGGGTAAGTCAATGGCAGTAGGTGATAAGAAAAAATTATTGGTATTGTATTCTGCAGGATTTACAGCGACAACTTGACTATTATCTGTGAAATTAGATAATCGAGATTCTCCTATATCCTGAAGGGCAATAATATTTCTTAAGTTGTTATTGGTAGTGCTTACCCGATTTTGTCTGTTAGTTACCCAAACTTCAAGTCTCGTAATTTGTACTCTACTATTTATAAAAGGATAATTTTGTAAAGCTTGATCATATTTGTTTCTGAAAAACTGAGACAAGAAAAAGTGTCTATCGGTATCATAATCTAAGGCAAATATTTCAAAATCTTGAATGGTTCCGCCACCTTGTGCTGTTACTGATCTGGTTTGTGATTTTTGTTCTGAGAAAACTCCAGTTACGGTAGTTTTACCAAATTGAAGTTGGGCTTTTACTCCAAATAAACTTTGTGCTCCACGAATTAAGGAATTTGACAACGGCATACTAACGTTTCCAACTTCTATCTTTTGGATTATCGAATCTTCGCCACCGCCAGCAGTTGGGTCAAATTCTAATTTGATAAGATTTTGAAAAGCAAAAGTCGATTCGGTATCATAGTTAGCGTTTACATTCAATCTTGTTCCCACTTTTCCATTCAAACTCATACTAATTCTTTGATCAAAATCGAAATTAGTTTGAGATCTATTTCTAGGGGAAAATGAAGGATTATCTTGTTTAGTATACCGAACACCCAAATCCATTTCGACGGAACCCGTTGGTTTTACATCAATAGTATTTGAACCAAAAATGGTTGCAAAGAAACCAGAGTTCACATAGTAACGAGGAAGTAAATCTTTTTTTGCGGCCTCAGCTCCATCTTTTTTACCGTCAATGGCGTCTGATTTTTTCTTGAAATACTCCCGCATTGATTCACGAAGCACTAACTCTTCATACTCTTGTGGAGTTAAAATTATAGGGTAATTAATATTAAAACCGTCAACGCTACTCGTATAAATATATCTGTTGGTTGCAGCATCATATGTATACGCGTTAACAATACTATTTGGATTTTCAATTTCAACTTTGCCAGTAGAAAATCCTTTTGGTTCTTCTTCAGTAGGATTAGGTACAGTAGGAGTAACCTGAGAAAAAATAGAAAAACTAAAAAGCAAACTAAACGCTAGCAGTATTTTTTTAAAATCAATAGATGGTTTAATATAGTATAGTGTTTTCAAGAATTACAAATTTTTTAATGCTTGTTTGATTATAGTTTCAACACCAGCTTCGGGGTTTTCTTTGATGATTTTATCCACCACTTTTTCGGCATTTTTTCTAACATAACCCAAAACCTCCAAAGCAGATAACGATTCTTCTCTTGAAATATTGTGTTGTGCTATTGAAATTTCATTCAAATCATATATTTTTAAGACTTTTTCTTTCAAATCCAATATTACTCTTTGTGCAGTTTTACTTCCAATTCCTTTGATAGATTGAATAGTTACTACATCACCGCTACCAATGGCGTTAATTATTTGTTTTGGATCTAAAGATGATAGCATTGTTCTAGCAATACTGGCTCCGATTCCTGAAACAGAAAGTAATAATTTAAATAATTCTCTTTCTGATTTTTCTACAAAACCAAATAAAGAATGGGCATCTTCTTTGATTTGAAGATGCGTGAATAATTTTATAAAATCACTATTAGGAATCAAGGAATAGGTATGCAACGAAATGTTAATGTGATAGCCAACACCATTACAGTCTATAACAACTTCAGTAGGTGACTTTTCAACTAATTTCCCTTGAATATGTGCAATCATTTTTACTAAAATCTAATTTCAAATATAGCAAAATTCTTCAACTGGAAAAATCTGTGTGCAATATCTGTACAATAATACAAAAACTATTTGGCAGACATCTTTTTTCTCTTCTCTTTTTCTTGCGCATCAACAACAGAAACAGCAACCATATTGACCATTTCTTCTACGCTTGCGCCTAATTGGAAAATGTGAACTGCTTTTTCCATTCCTAACATAATTGGTCCAATAGAATCAACTTTATACAACTCTTTCAATAGTTTGTAGGTAATATTTGCCGCTTCTAAGTTGGGAAAAATTAAAGTATTTACTTTTTTTCCTGCCAATTTTGAAAACGGAAATTTAGCTTTCAGCATCTCAGCATTTAAAGCAAAATCGGTTTGAATTTCGCCATCAACAATTAAATCGGGATAATATTTATGTAAATAAGCAACAGCTTCTCTAACTTTATTGGCACTTTCATGAGATGAAGAACCAAAATTAGAGAAGGACACCATAGCAATTACGGGTTCCATTCCAAACATTCTGGCTGTCTTAGCCGTCATCAAGGCAATTTTTGCTAATTCATCTGAAGTCGGATTTGGATTGATGGCGGTATCTGATAAAAACATGGGGCCACGATTGGTCATCATCATATTGGCGGTGGCAATCAAAGTAATTCCTGGCGCTTTCCCAATTAACTGCATCAATGGTTTTACAGTGGAAGGATAACTTCTGGAGTATCCAGAAACCATTGCATCAGCATCACCTTCGTTTACCATCATGGCTGCGAAGTAGTTTCTTTCACGCATCCATTTTTGAGCATCAAGTAACGAAATTCCTCTTCGTTGTCTTGATTTCCAATAAATGTCAGCATATTTTAATCTACGTTTATCTTCTTCTTTTGTTTTTGGGTCAAAAATTGCAATATCAGCATCAAACCCCAATTCTTCTTTGAGTTCTAAAATCACTTCTTTATTTCCCAACAAAATTGGAATAGCAATTCCTTCTTCATACGCAATCTGTGCCGCTTTCAAAACGTCTAAATGATCAGCTTCTGCAAAGACAACACGCTTAGGGTCAGTTTTAGCTCGGTTAGTTAGTAATCGAACCATTTTATTATCCGATCCCAAACGTTCTAATAATTCTTCTTCATATTTTTCCCAATCGGAAATTGGATGCAAAGCCACTCCCGATTCCATTGCAGCTTTTGCAACTGCAGGCGGAACTTTAGCGATCAGTCTTGGGTCAAAAGGTTTTGGAATAATATATTCTTTCCCAAAGTTAAGTTTGGTTTCACCATAAGCAATGTTCACTTGTTCAGGAACCGATTCTTTCGCCAATTCTGCCAAAGCAACTACAGCAGCTTTCTTCATTTCCTCATTAATTTTCGTCGCTCTAACATCTAAAGCGCCTCTAAAAATATAAGGAAAACCAAGTACATTGTTTACTTGATTTGGATGATCCGAACGACCTGTTGCCATGATGATATCTCTTCTGGTTTTAATGGCCAGATCATATTTTATTTCTGGATTGGGATTAGCCATTGCAAAAACAATAGGGTTTTTAGCCATTCCTAATAACATTTCAGGAGTAACGATATCACCTGTAGATAAGCCAACAAAAACATCAGTTCCAACCATTGCTTCTTGAAGCGAAATAGGTTTGTCGGTAGCGTATTTTTTTTGATTTTCTGAAATTTTTGGGTCATTTTTTTGAAGTGCTCCTTTGCTATTAAACATAAGGATATTTTCTTGTTTTACCCCAAAAGAAACATATAAATTAGCACAGGCAATTGCTGCAGAACCCGCTCCTGAAATGACCATTTTTATTTCTTCCATTTTCTTCTCGGCCAATTCTACGGCATTCAATAAAGCTGCTGCCGAAATGATTGCAGTACCATGTTGGTCATCATGCATTACCGGAATGTTCAATTCTTCTACCAAACGTCTTTCGATTTCAAAAGATTCAGGCGCTTTGATATCTTCTAAATTGATTCCCCCAAAAGTGGGCGCAATATTTTTAACCGTTTCAATAAAAGCATCAACATCTTTGGTGTCTACTTCAATATCAAAAACATCGATATCGGCAAAGATTTTGAAAAGCAATGCTTTCCCTTCCATTACGGGTTTAGAAGCTTCGGGACCAATGTCTCCTAATCCTAAAACGGCAGTACCGTTACTGATAACCGCTACTAAATTTCCTTTAGAAGTATATTTGTAAACATTGTTTACATCTTTGGCTATTTCCAAACAAGGTTCAGCTACACCTGGTGAATACGCTAACGATAAATCTCGTTGAGTTGCATATTTTTTGGTAGGTACTACTTGTATTTTACCCGGAGTGGGCTTGGCGTGGTATAAAAGTGCTTCTCTGCGTTTACTATCTTTGTGCATGGTGGTTGTTTTGATCGCTACAAAGGTAGAAGACTCGATGAAAAAAGGAAATTTTTGAGGATTTCTTTTTTAGAAATGTTATTTTAGACAATAAAAAAAGCTCTAAGAGGTTTTATTTATTTTGTTGTTGAAGATGTGGGTTCCGTTTTCTTAGGTTCCTCTTTTTTCTTTTTATTAAACAAACCATTCAGTAAGTCTTTTGCCGTGTTTTTTACAGTAGTACTTGTGTTCGTTTTGGTACTATCTGTTTTGGGTTTGGTGGCGTTGGAGATGATGCTGTTTAAAGCATCTTTTCCACCGTTTATTAATTTTTCCTTTTGTTTTTTTGCCAAATTCGTAACTAAATTTGTTGTAGTTTGCTTAACATCTGTAGTGACTTTTGGATTTTTAAAATTTCCAGTAAGTTGAGCGTTGATTGGCACATTTTCCAATTTTTTGGTATCGGCTGGAGTTAATTTTGCAATTAGATTATTAACTTCTGGACCTAAGTATTTTGCCGGAACATCAAATTTCAAATTATAGTTCATATTTTGGTCAAAACCATGAGTTCCTGCGACGGTTACTTTGATATCCTGATATTTGATATCAAATGGTTTTATATTTACTTTTCCGTCTTTAAAAGTTAGCGAAACTTTCAAATCATTCAAATTCATTTTCTTTAAATCGATAAAATTTATTTGATTATCTAAGGCACTTAATAATTTAGAATTACTCGAATTTACAGTTGTTGATAACAATTGTCCAAATAAATCTCCTGAAATGCTGTTCAAGTCAGGCGTCATTTCTTTATCTTTTAAATTTCCAGAAATATTGATTTTAGAATTTAATTTTCCGTTGATTACTCCGGCAATTGGCGCAATTTTTTTCATCAAATCCAATTGGGTAAATGTTTGAGAAATATCAACACTGTTCATGCCTAAATCCATATCGAATTTAGCTACTTTTTCTTTAGTAGAAACACCGCCATTAAAGGTAATAGCACCACCAAAAATATCGGTTTTACCATTTTCTAACGTCGCTTTTTGGTCTTTAATGATTACTTTTCCAGAAACATTTTTCAATACCAGATTATCGTATAAAACCGTATTCGCCTTTGCAGTCAAAGTACAATTCAAAAAAGCCGGAATCTTCATAGCTTCTGCTGGTTTGGCGTTTGCTTTTTTGGCATCCGTTTCAGAAGTCATAAAATCGCTAACTGCCAATTGATTCGAGTTGAGGTTGAAGTTGCCTTTCAGTTCTTGGTTTTTAAATACAAATCCGTAGAAATTTTCTAGAATTCCGTTCACCGCTAAATCACTTTTTCCGGTGGTGGCGTTGAACTGTTTCAAATTTACGCGACTTGGGTCAAATGAGATTAAGGCCCTACTGATTTTCATGGTTTTGCCATCTTCATCGGTGTAATTAAAACCAGTCAAATCGATGATTCCTGTATTTTTGATTTGGGCATAATTACTTTTTTCTACCGATTGCATGTCGAATTCTGTTGCGACATCGGCTTTTAAAATTCCGCTTAACGGTTTTTCGAGTTTTATAGGATAAGCTTTCGTAAGATTAGCCAAATTAATAGTACCTTTTAAAGTTGCATTTACCAACGCATTTTCGGATATGTTTTTAATATTCGCTTTCGCATTGAAAACATCTTGGTCAATTTGAAAAGACAATTTATCTAAATTCACATACGTATCATTCATGACGCCGGTTTGATTGATAATTTTGGTGTCGATGATTATGTTGCGAACTGATTTAGGTAAATTAGGATATTGGAACGAAGCATTATTTGATGCAATATCTATATTAAATTTTGGTACTGTTGTATCTGAAAGCAAACCTTTGGCAAATCCAGCAACAGTAAAATCTCCATTTGTTTTAACGTCTTTCAAATTGCTTGAATATTGAGATGGAATTAATCCCAAAAAGTTTTTAAAAGATGAGGTTGGCGTTTTAAAATTCAAATCAAATTCTTGTCCAGCTTCAACCATTTGAATAAAACCATCAAATTCTAGAGGCAATTCGTTGATTTTTGCTTTATTTTCTTTGAATGTATATCTACTGTTGTCCAAATCAATTCCAAGTACGGCATCTAGTGATAGCGCTATGTTTTTCATGTAATTCACTTTGTCCTTGTTAAGTGAAATTTTGGTAGTAGTTTTCGTCACCAAATCTAATTTTGATGACGAAAAATCTCCCGTTCCTTCATGATTAATACTGTCTAAAACCATTTTTACTTTCGACTTTTCATCGGTGAATTTGAATTTGAAATTTTCGATCGAATATTCTTTTATTTTTAGTAAAAGCGGTTTGCTTTTTCCGTCATCCGTTTTTTTATCTTTTTTGATGGCGATGTCATAATTACCAATGCCATCTTTATTGAAAATAATATTGATTAGACCATTTTTTGAGGATATTCCGTCAATATTCATAGGTTCAATTTCACTGTTGAATAACTCTTTAATCGACATTTTTAAATTTAATTCATCAAAGGAAACTAAAGTGTCTCCTTCAAAAGGTGCTTTGTTGATAATGGATAATTTTTGGATAGAAACGCTAGCATTCGGAAAGTGTCTAAATAAACTCAAATCAGCATCGGTAAAAGCAACTTTGGCATCGACTTTTTCATTGATAGAAGTCAAGATTCGGGCTTTGATTTGATCCTCAAAGAAATACGGGATTGCAAAAGCTAAAATAACCAAAAGTAACACTAGTATTCCAACAATTTTTAGGATTTTCTTCAACATGGTATGACCGATTTAGATACGCTTTATTCTAACAAAAATAATGCCTTTTGATGAGAAGAGAGTTGTTGTTAGGGAAGTTTTATGATTTTAATTACAGAGAAAATGTTATTAACAGTCAATAGTTTTATGTTCTAATTATAAAATAGTTTTAGTTAATTTGTGTTTCCATGAAAAAACAGCATCAAGTTATTTTATCGTTAGGTACGAATCAGGGCAATCGTCTTGAAAATATTTCATTATGCTTAGATAGACTGCATAATGAAATAGGAACATTAATTAGAGTTTCTAAGCTTTATGAAACACCTTCTTGGGGTTTTGAAAGTGAAAAGTTTTATAATTGTGCTGTTATCATGCATTCTCCTAAAACGGCTCACCAATTATTAGAAGAATGTTTGTTGCTTGAAGAAGCTTTGGGAAGAGTTAGAACGGTTACACAAGGATATCAATCTCGAGTAATTGACATTGATGTTATTGCATTTGATGAAGAAATAATTGCCACTGATAAATTGCAAGTGCCGCACCCAGAAATGCAAAATCGATTGTTTGTTTTATTGCCGATGAAGGATTTGAATTTAGATTGGAGACATCCTATTTTACAAAAATATTTACACGAGTTGCTTATTATTTCGGAAGATAAAAGCAATTGTAAATTTATTCAAAACCTTGAGATACCAATACATAATCTAAAGTTAGATCATTTTAATTATATTGCTATTGAGGGAAATATTGGTGCTGGTAAAACAACATTGACCAATAAATTAGCAGAAGATTTTAATGCTAAATCAGTTTTAGAGCGATTTGCGGATAATCCGTTTTTGCCAAAATTTTACGAAGATCAAAGTCGCTACGCATTTCCGTTGGAGATGTCATTTTTAGCCGATAGATATCAACAAATTTCAGATGATTTGGCTCAGTTTGATTTATTTAAAGATTTTATCGTTGCCGATTATCATATTTTTAAATCGCTCATTTTTGCTAAAGTTACACTAGCAGAAGATGAATTCCGATTGTATAAAACGATGTTTGATATCATCTATAAAGAAATGCCAAAGCCTGATTTGTATATTTATCTTTATCAAAGTACGGAACGACTATTAAGAAATATTAAGGAACGTGGGAGGATTTATGAACAAGAAATTCCGGGAGAATATTTAGAAAAAATTAATAATGGTTATTTGGATTACATCAAATCACAAAAGAATTTAAATGTATTAATCATTGATGTGACGGATCGAGATTTTCAAAATAATCAAGAAGATTATGTGTTTGTTTTGAATGAGATTCAGAATAAAATTTCAGGTTTATAATTGCTTCGCCTGATATCCTTTTAAGTTCGATTCATTTTCTGGAATAAATCCCAAACTACAATGCCAGCACTAACCGAAATGTTTAATGAATGTTTTGTGCCTAATTGTGGAATTTCAATTGTTCCATCACAAAGTTCGATAGCTTTTTGCGATACCCCGTAGACTTCGTTGCCAAAAACTAAAGCGTATTTTTTCTTTTTTTCTGTTTCAAAATCTTGAAGAAAGATGGCATTTTCAACTTGTTCAATGGCAAAAACTGATACGAGTTCCTTTTTGAGATTGTCAATTACGGACAATATATTTTCTTGATACTCCCAATTTACGGTTTCAGTTGCTCCAAGTGCCGTTTTGTGAATTTCTTTATTGGGTGGCGTTGCTGTAATTCCACATAAATAAATTTTTTCAATTAAAAAGGCATCGGAAGTTCTGAATACAGAGCCAATATTGTGTAAGCTTCTGATATCGTCAAGAATTATAATTAAGGGAGTCTTTTGCGCTTCTTTAAAATCTTCAATTGATTTTCTTTCTAATTCTGAGTTTTCTAGCTTTCGCATATTTATTTATCAAAAATTTGACTTTTGGTTTTGGCTAGCAAAGATATTCAAAAAAAAACTCGTCTTGTTTTTTAAACGAGACGAGTTTTTAGAATTATAATTAAGTAATTTTAGCTTTTTGTTGCAGCAGGAGAATCAGTTGGAGGAGCAGGTGAAACAGTTCCTTTTATTGTAAGTACTTTTGTTTCTTGTCCTGTTGCATTAGATTTTACAGTAACCGTTTTTGTAAACGCACCAGGTCTGTTAGTGTCATATTTTACACCAATTGTACCCTTTCCGCCTGGAAGAATATCACCTTCTGGTTTTGTTGGCACTGTACATCCGCATGATCCTTGTGTACTCTCTATTTTTAATGGTTTATTACCGTTGTTTACAAATACAAATTCTCTGTTTCCGTCAGAATTGTGAGGAATTGTTCCGTAATCAATAGTTTCATTTTCAAAAACCAATCCTGGGCCATCAACTTTGGTAGCATCAGTTTTTACAGGAGCATCCGTTTTTTTTGTAGCTTTTTTTGCTTGAGCATTGCTCGTTGCAACACTAAAAACTGTAATTGCAACTAATAAAATAATTTTTTTCATCTTTTATATAATTTAAGTTTCTGTTACAAATCTATTTAAAATAAGAAACGTAACTTATTTTTTTGTCTTAAGGTTAAATTAATTTTTTTTAAGAGTTCTAATCAGTCTAAAATTTTTAAATTCGCTACCACATAATTAATAACAAATTCATTGGCTGCCAAAGAAACGATATCAAAAGAAACTCCTTTAATGAAACAATACAACGAGATAAAAAGAAAGTATCCCGATGCTTGTTTGTTGTTTAGAGTGGGTGATTTTTATGAAACATTTGGCGAAGATGCTATTAGAGCCTCAAAGATTCTTGGAATTGTTTTAACAAAACGTGGTGCAGGTAGTGAAACCGAAACTGCTTTAGCAGGTTTTCCGCATCATTCATTAAATACCTATTTACCTAAGCTTGTTAAAGCTGGTCTTCGGGTTGCAATTTGCGATCAGCTTGAAGATCCAAAGATGACCAAGACAATAGTAAAGCGTGGAGTTACCGAATTAGTTACGCCAGGAGTTTCTATGAATGATGAGGTTTTGCAAGCAAGGTCAAATAATTTTTTGGCTTCGATTTATTTTGGAAAAAAACAAGTAGGAGTTTCTTTTCTCGATGTTTCTACAGGCGAGTTTTTAACCTCGCAAGGAAATGAAGAATACATCGACAAATTGTTGCAAAACTTTAGTCCAAGTGAAATATTAATTCAAAAAAATAATCGAAATCAGTTCAAAGAAATTTTCGGAGATAAATTCAATGTTTTTTATCTAGAAGATTGGGTTTATAAAGAAGATTATGCTACAGAAACTTTAAACAATCATTTTCAAACTAATTCACTGAAAGGATTCGGGGTTGAAGAATTGTTAGATGGGATAATTGCCTCTGGGGCTATTTTGTATTATTTATCAGAAACCCAACATAATAAAGTTCAGCACATTACTAATATTCAAAGAATTGCAGAAGATGCTTATGTTTGGATGGATCGGTTTACCATTAGAAATTTAGAATTGTATCATAGCCATTCTCAAAATGCCGTTACACTTTTAGATGTTATAGATAAAACGCTTTCCCCAATGGGTTCAAGATTGCTGAAACGTTGGTTGGCTTTGCCTTTGAAAGACATTCACAAAATTAGAAGTCGTCACGAAGTGGTTTCTTACTTAAAAGAAAACCAAGAGATTTTTCAAAAATTTCAGTATCAAATTAAACAGATTTCCGATTTAGAGCGTTTGATTTCCAAAGTGGCAACCGGAAAGATTTCACCAAGAGAAGTAATTTACCTTAAGGAATCACTAGATGCCATTATTCCAATTAAAACAATTGCTTTAGAAAGTAAACAAGAAGCAGTCCGAATCATTGGGGATAGTTTGCATGCCTGTGATTTGCTTCGCGAAAAAATAAAAACAACTTTAAATAAAGAGGCACCAGTTGCAATCTCTAAAGGGAACGCTATAGCGAATGGTGTTCATGCTGAATTAGATGAATTGCGAAACATTGCTTTTTCTGGGAAAGAATTTTTGGAAGGCATAGAAAAGCGTGAATCTGAATCGACGGGAATTTCGTCTTTAAAAATTTCATTTAATAATGTCTTCGGATATTATATTGAAGTAAGAAACACACATAAGGATAAAGTTCCTACCGAATGGATTAGGAAGCAAACCTTGGTTAATGCAGAACGGTATATAACCGAAGAGTTAAAAGAATATGAAACTAAAATCTTAGGCGCTGAAGAAAAGATTCATCAAATAGAATCACATTTGTTTGAACAATTAGTAAGTTGGATTTCTACCTATATTAAGCAGGTTCAATTAAATGCTAATCTGATAGCGCAATTGGACTGTCTTATTTCTTTTACTCAACTCGCAATAGAAAATGATTATGTATGCCCGATTCTGGATGATACTTTTGAATTAGAAATTAAAAACGGTCGTCATCCTGTAATTGAAAAACAACTTCCGATAGGGATTCCATATGTTCCTAATGATGTTTATCTCGATAGAGAAGCACAACAAGTTATAATGATTACAGGTCCAAACATGTCTGGAAAGTCTGCTATTTTAAGGCAGACAGCATTAATAGTATTGTTAGCTCAAATTGGAAGTTTTGTGCCGGCTGAAGAAGTCAGAATGGGAATTGTAGATAAAATTTTTACTCGAGTAGGAGCTAGTGATAATATTTCTATGGGCGAATCCACGTTTATGGTCGAGATGAATGAAACGGCTTCGATTTTGAATAATATATCCGATCGAAGTTTGGTTTTGTTAGATGAAATCGGACGTGGGACAAGTACTTATGACGGAATCTCAATAGCGTGGGCTATTGCTGAATTTTTACATGAAAATCCGGCAAGACCAAAAACATTATTTGCGACACACTATCACGAATTGAATGAAATGAGTGAGCTGTTGCCAAGAATTAAAAATTATAATGTTTCGGTTAAAGAATTAAAAGATACGGTTTTGTTTATTAGAAAGTTAGTTGCTGGTGGTAGTGCTCATAGTTTTGGAATTCACGTGGCAAAGATGGCCGGAATGCCACAAACAGTCATACAAAAAGCTCAGAAGCTACTAAAAAAATTAGAAAAGAATCATTCTAGTGAATCATTAAACGGATTAAAGTCGGCTAAGGATGACATGCAATTAAATATTTTTAATCTTGACGATCCGTTGTTAGAAGAAATTAGAGAAGATATCATGAATTTAGATATAAATACTTTGACGCCAATTGAAGCATTGATGAAGTTAAATGAAATAAAAAGAATGCTTCAAAAAAAATAATTTCTTCAAATCAATTTTGGGTTTCAGTGGATTAAGTAATAACAAAGATTTTTTCAAAAAAAACGTTTGTATTATTCAATTTAAATAGTACATTTGCATCCGCAATACGGAAGAAGTATTGCTGTTCTAATTAAATATTGTGAATGCGAAAATAGCTCAGTTGGTAGAGCGCGACCTTGCCAAGGTCGAGGTCGCGGGTTCGAGCCCCGTTTTTCGCTCAACATCTATACGCTCGGATGGTGAAATTGGTAGACACGCTGGACTTAAAATCCAGTGAACAGCAATGTTCGTGCGGGTTCAAGTCCCGCTCTGAGTACAAAAGCTTCAAACATAGTTTGGAGCTTTTTTGTTTTATACTCTTTTTTTATGGGAACTTTCGTTATTAGTAAACGGTTAAATGACTTTTATAAATTTGAGTTTGTTTCTCGAAAAGGGAAAACTATTTTTACAAGTAATAGTTATGAGCTTAAGTTTGAATGTGAGGAAGAAATTGAAATGGTGAAGCGATCGGCTGAAAATTTCAATTATATGAAGTTTAGAACTTCAAGAGGAAACTATTTTTTTAGAATAGTGTTACATGAAAAGAGTTTTGCTGTTAGCAGAAAATATGCTACTGAATTGATGATGCAAAAAGGAATAGATGAAATAATAAAATACATTTTAACGTCGGAAGTCTTAGATTTTTCAAACGGGGAGGCTGTTTTCGATAATCTATAAGTTTGCTAATATTTATAAAAAAAGAAAGCCATCACGCCTAAGCGGATGGCTTTAAATCTTTAAAGACAATTAGTTTGTACTAATTATTTTTTTTCAGCTGGAGCTTCAGTAGCTGGAGCAGCAGTTGTGTCAGCAGCAGGAGCAGCAGTTGTATCAGCAGCAGGAGCAGCAGTTGTGTCAACAGCTTCAACAGCAGTTGTGTCAGCAGCAGCAGCGTCAGTAGCCTCAGCTTGTTTACAAGATACTACAGTTAATGCAGCGATAACAGCTAAACTTAAAAATACTTTTTTCATCTTACTTAATTATAAAAGGTTAATTATTAATTCGAGGCAAAGATATAAATTTTTTAATAGGTTAAAATAAATTTTTAATTTTTTTTAAAAAACCTATATTTCACTTCGCCAATTATTTTACAATAACTATGCCAAAATCTATTTTAAAGCCTAAAATATTATTTTATTTTTTTGAAGTGATGATTTTTAATTCTTTAATAAGGTTTTCAGCACCCGCAAACTTATCAATAATGAACAAAACATAACGAATATCCACCATTATATTTCTGCAAATTTCTGGAGAATAGTAAATATCACTCATAGTTCCTTCCCATACTCTATCAAAATTTAAACCAATTAAATTTCCGTTGGCATCTAATGCAGGACTACCTGAATTTCCGCCTGTTGTGTGATTTGTTGCAATAAATGCTACCGGTATTTTGCCATTAACAGAATAGGAACCATAATCTTTGGCATTATACAAATCAATTAGTTTTTTGGGAACATCAAATTCATAATCACCTGGAATGTATTTTTCCATTACGCCTTCAAGGAAGGTAAACGGTTCGTAAATTACAGCATCATTAGGTTTGTATCCTTTTACTTTGCCATACGTTACGCGAAGTGTGCTATTGGCATCAGGAAAAATGCGCGCCGATTTCGGGCTTAGTTCTAAAATAGCTTTCATATAGGTACGTTGTGTTGCAATGTTTTTTTGATTCAATTCATCAAATTTTGGCATTACATTTTTAAAATGGGCATCTGCAATGACTTTTAAAATTTGGTATCCTTTATCGTTGTTTAATTTTTCAATTACTGATTTAGAATCTCCATCTAATAAACTTCTAAAATCTTCAAGATTTGTTAGTTTGGTAGCATTGTAAATTTCATTGGTTAACTCAGAAGTATTTAGATTTTTCAATTCGTTGGGTAAAAATTGATTTGGTAATCTTTTGGTATAAATAGCTAGTAATTGCTCAAATACATTTTTATCTACCATAACGTTATAATCTCTATAGAAATCAACTATTCCCTTAGATAAATTATTTTTCCTATCTGTAAATGCTTGTTCTCCTTTAGTTTTTAAAAGTTGTTCTAATTGATATAATCGATAGCCATTTTGAAGCAAATCAGAATTGCGTAATACTACTTCTGTAAACAAATCTCTTGCTAGCGCATAGTCTTTTATAGCGCTGTAATTCATCTCGAAATCCGTTAACAAATTTCCATATTCGGCTTGCTTTCCGGCTTTTATAACTTTTTCTTGAAAATCGGCTTCAAATTTTTTCTTTTCAGTTATTGCGTTCGATTTTTTCAGCCCTTTGGTTTCGCCAATCCATTTTTTCCAATAATTAGCGATGCCCGCATATTTAGAAGCGTACTGAATTTTTATAGCATTGTCATTTCGCATAAAACCATCTTGTATCTTTAAGGCAGCATCTCGTACCTCAATTTTTACTGGATTTAAATTATTTACTATTTGATCTACTGCAATTGCAGGCAAATATTCTTGCGTTCTTCCAGGATAACCTAATACCATGGTAAAATCATTTTCTTTAACTCCTTCTACAGAAATAGGGAAGAAGTGTTTAGGTTTGTAAGGAACGTTGTCTTTTGAATATTCTGCAGGACGATTGTTTTTGTCTGCGTAAATTCTAAACAACGAAAAATCGCCAGTATGTCTGGGCCAAACCCAGTTGTCGGTATCCGAACCAAATTTTCCTATTGCGCTTGGCGGTGCACCTACAAGTCGTACATCTTTATAATTTTCAATTACAAAAAGCAAGTATTGATTTCCATCATAAAAGGTTCGAATACTATTTTCTTGCCAAG